>JAHZNX010000132.1 GCA_020028375.1 Betaproteobacteria bacterium
CCGTGCCGCTGGCGTCGGCAAATCCCGGGATCCTGCCCACGGGATTCAGCGACAGGCTCTGGAACCGCACCCGCGCGCTGTATAGCCGCGGCTCGCTCCATTCCCCGCTCCAGCGCATGACCATGTCGCTCAGTCTCCCCCTGGGCGAGTACTCGGCGAGCTGCTTGCGCGTCCCCTGCCCGAACGGCAGGTGCTCCGCGAGCGCGACCAGCGGCGCAAGCTCGATCGCGCTCGCCTGCAGCTCGCCGCCTGTCTGCTTGCGCGCACCGGTTGCGTTGACCCGCAACAGAAAGTCCACAGGCGGAAGCTTCAGGCCCCCGGTCGTGGTGAGGGCAAGTTTCGACGTAGAGATCTCGAATCCCTCGTCGGACTGTTTCCACCCTACGCGGCCGGAGAGATACGACAGGTCGAGCAGCGGAAGGTCGGCGGCGATCCGGGTGTTCACGTTGGCGAGCCGCACGTCGGCGACCACCTCGACCAGCCGGTCCCGGCTGAACGTGAACCAGGCACGCAAGGCGCCGGCGCCGCGGGGAAACTCGATCGGAAACGGCACCCAGGTGCGCCAGGCGGCGATGTCGGCGTAGTCGAGCTCGAGGAAGAGCTTGCCGTTCCAGTCGCCGAGCGCGGCGACCGTGCCGCCCCGCACGTCTCCGCGTATGTCGAGCGGTGCGGCCAGCTCCTTTGGCGGAGTCGCCCGCAGCCCGAAACGATGCCGGCCGCCGCTGCTGACGAGATGCAGGTGGACGTTCGTCAGCTCGAGTTGCGGCGCCTTGCGCAGCTCGTCGTTCCAGACGATGGTCGCGTCGTGAACCTCGATTTCGCGCTGGCGCAGCAGCGAGTCGGCGAAGGGATTGCTTCCGCCCCCCTCGGTCACCTCGACGCCCGCGATCGACACGATATCGCGCGCGTCGCGCCGGATGCTGAGCCTGGGACGGTAGATGTCGAGGGCGTGAGTGCGCAGCTGGAGCGTGGGCACGGACAGCCACGACAGGGTTTGGTCGACGCGCGGCAGCTCGAGCGCGGGCCGGCCTGCCGCGTCGTGGACCATGACCCGCTCGAGCACGAATTGCGGGCGCAATCCCTCCCACTGGGCGTAGATGCCGCCGATCGTGATTTTCTGCCCCGCGCGCTCGCTGACGATGCGGGCGATGTCCTCGCGGTAGGAATCGATGTTGGGGAATACCCAATAGCGCAGTGCGAGCACGGTGCCGGCGAATGCAAGCCCGATCGCCAGCACGGCCCACGTCAGCACGCGGTAGAACCAGAGCGAGCCGACGCCGAGCCACCGGAACCGTCCCGGTAGCTCCAGTTTTTGCCTTGGCTTGGAAAAAATGCGATATTGACTCAAGGATTTACGTATTCTATCCCGAACCCTGCATGGAAACCCATAACGCGCGGACACGGTTCGGCGCCGACGCGAATCTCGCGCGTGTCGCGCGGCTCAGCCGCTACGTGAGTCGCCTGCTCGAAGCGGAGCCTGCACTGGGGTTGGATGCGGGAACGGGACAACCGTTCAGTGCCGGGGAAATGCGCGCGTTCCTCGCGGCGCATCCGTCGGGTGACGACGACACGCTCAAGCGCGCGCTGCGCGCGCTGCGCAAGCGGGTCATGCTGCGCGTGACCGCGCGCGACCTGGGCGGCCTCGCGCCGCTTTCCGAAGTCACGGAGACCATGACCGCGCTCGCCGAGACCGCGATCTCCCATGCCCTCGCGAGCCTGGAGGAGCAGCTCGCGGCGCGGCACGGCCGGCCGCTCACCGCGGCTGGCGGGCGCGTCCAGCAGCTGCACGTCGTCGGCATGGGCAAGCTCGGCGGCACCGAGCTGAACGTCTCCTCGGATATCGACCTCGTGTTCATCTACCCGGAGGAAGGCGAAACGCGGGGACCGCGGCCGATCAGCAATCACGAGTACTTCACGGCCCTGGGCCGCCGGCTGATCGCGGCACTCTCCGAGATCACCGCGGACGGCTACGTGTTTCGCGTGGACATGCGGCTGCGTCCCTACGGCGACGCCGGACCGCTCGTCACGAGCTTCGATGCGCTCGAGGACTACTTCATGACCCAGGGGCGGGAATGGGAGCGCTACGCGTGGATCAAGGCCCGCGCGCTGACCGGCGACCGCGGCACCGAGCTGACGGAGCGGATTCTCCCCTTCGTCTACCGCCGCCACATGGACTACAACGCGATCGCGGCGCTGCGCGACCTTCACCTGCAGATCCGCCGCGAGGTGGAGCGCCGCGACATCGCGGACAACATCAAGCTCGGTCCCGGCGGCATCCGCGAAATCGAGTTCATCGCGCAGGTATTCCAGCTGATCCGCGGCGGGCGCGAGCCCGAGTTGAAAACGCAGCCCACCCTCGTGGTGCTGCCGCGGCTCGCCGCGCGGAACCTGCTGCCGGAGGCGGCGGTGCGGGAGCTGACCGAGGCCTACGGATTCCTGCGCAATCTCGAGCACCGCCTGCAATATCTCGACGACCAGCAGACGCATGTTGTCCCCGCGCCGGACGCGGACCGCGCGCTCATCGCCGAGGCGATGGGGCTCGGCGATTACCGGGCGCTCGCCGCCGCCCTCGAGCACCACCGCGGCAACGTCACGCGGCACTTCGACGCGATCTTTGCCGTCGCGCCCGAAGCCGAGCACGCGCTCGCGCGCCTGTGGCAGGGAGCGCTGGACGCCGAGCGGTCGGCCGGCGTGCTGGCGGAGCTCGGCTTTCGCGAGCCCGCGGCGATCGAGCAGCGCTTGCGGAGCATGCGTTCCGGGAGCCGCTACCGCGAAATGCCGGCCGCAAGCCAGGCGCTGCTCGACCGGCTGCTGCCGCTCGCGGTCGAGGCCGCTGCGGCGGAAAAGGACCCCGACGTCACGCTCGAGCGCCTGATCGCCCTGCTGGAGAGCATCGCGCGCCGCGGCGCCTACCTCGCGCTGCTCAAGGAGTATCCGCAGGCGCTGTCACGGCTCGCCGCGATGATGAGCGCAAGCCCCTGGGTTGCCCAGTACCTGACCGCCCATCCGATCCTCCTCGACGAGCTGCTCGACGCGCGCACGCTCTACGCCCCGCCGCACTGGCCCTCCGCGGTGCGGGAGCTGCGCGGGCTGATGGACGCCGCCGCAGGGGACGCCGAGAAGCAGATGGACGTCCTGCGGCATTTCAAGCACGCGCATACCATGCGGCTCATCGCGCAGGATCTCGCGGGCCTGCTGCCCATCGAGACGCTGAGCGACCACTTGAGCGACCTCGCGTGCATCGTGCTCGAGGAAGTGCTGCGCGCGACGTGGCGGATGCGCCCCGGACACCGCGCGGCGCCGCGCTTCGCCGTGATCGGCTACGGCAAGCTGGGCGGCAAGGAGCTCGGATACGCTTCCGATCTCGACCTCGTGTTCCTTCATGACGACACCGCGCCGGAGGCCGCCGAGAACTATGCGCGGTTCGCCCAGCGCATCAACAACTGGCTGACCAGTTTGACGCCGGCGGGAACGCTCTACGAAACCGACCTGCGGCTGCGGCCGGACGGCGCGGGCGGGATGCTGGTGAGCTCGCTCGCGAGCTACCGCGGGTACCAGATGGAACAGGCCTGGGGATGGGAGCACCAGGCGCTCACCCGCGCCCGCTTCGCCGCCGGGGACCGCGAAATCGGCGCCGCGTTCGAGTCGCTCCGAATTTCCGTATTGCGCAAAGCCCGGGACCTCGAGGCGCTGCGCCGGGCGATCGCCGAGATGCGCCGCAAGCTGCGCGACGCCCATCCCAACCGCAGCGAGCTCTTCGATCTCAAGCACGACCCCGGCGGAATCGTCGACGTCGAGTTCGCCGTGCAGTACCTCGTGCTCGGCCACGCCCGCGCGCACGCGGAGTTGACCGGGAACATCGGCAACCTCGCCCTGCTCAAGCTGGCGGCGGGCCTCGGGCTGCTCGCCGGGGAGCGCGCGCAGGCCGCGCACGACGCCTACCGGCGCCTGCGCCAGCTTCAGCACGCCTTGCGCCTGAAGGGCGAAAAATACGCCCGCATCGCGCCGGGAGAGGTCGCAGGGGAAATCCGGGCCGTGCGGGAACTCTGGGAATCCGTAATGGGCAATGGGTAATGGGTAATGGGTAATGGGTAATGGGCGAACACCCCTCGACGGGGAGCTACCGCGCGTTACTCATCACTCATCACTCATTACCCATTACTGGTGTTGTCAGCCGCCGGCGCTTGCCAACTCCGCGGACTGCGCCTTGGGCGCGAGCAGGCGGTAGACGGTGACTTCGCCCTTGCCCTTGACGTGGAGGGCCTGCGGGCCCTCGAAGTCGAAATGGTTGCGCACGCGCCGGTAGGTGGTGACATCGACCAGTATGGTGCTGGGGCCGGCCTGCTCCGTGACGCGGGCCGCGATGTTGACGGTATCACCCCACAGATCGTAGATGAACTTCTTTATGCCGATCACCCCCGCCACCACCGGCCCCGTGCCGATGCCGACGTGAATCTGCAGGCGCGCTTTCCTGATCCCGGAGAGCGTTTCCATGAAATCGCGCATCTCCGTCGCCATGGCGCAGATCGCGCTGCAGTAGTCGCGGTCCGGAGCAACGGTACCGGGGGCCTGGTGATGCTCCTCGAGCCCGCCCGCGACCATGTAGGCATCCCCGATGGTCTTGATCTTCTCCAGCCCGTGCTTCTCGGCGAGCAGGTCGAAGTGCGAGAACACCTCGTTCAGCAGCGTCACCATGAACTTGGGCGGCATCTCCTCGGAGAGCCGCGTGAAGTTGATGATGTCGGCGAACATCACGGTGACGTCGGAGAAGCCGTCGGCGATCGTCGTATGCTGCTCCTTCAGCCGCTGCGCGATCGGGCCGGGCAGGATGTTGAGGAGCAGCCGTTCCGATTTCTCCTGCTCCGCCTGCAGCAGCTTGTACTGCTCGTCGACCCGCGCCTGCAGCCTGTCGCGCTGCTTGAGGAAGTAGCTGATCAGGAGATAGACGATGGTGGACACCGCGGCGAAGTTGAGCGAGAAGAACACGGCGACCGACTGCATGGTGACGCCGTGTTGCACGCCGTCGGTGAGGTAATAGTCGAAGAAGCCGGAAATCCCCGTCATCACGATGTAAGCGAAGAACCACGGCGTCGAATCGCGCGGGCTCTGGAAGATCATGACGCCCACCGGCGCGAGCAGCGCCCACAGCATCACGCCCGAGGAACTCACGTAGCTGCCGATGCTCCACTGCATGATGAACGGCACGAACAGGAAGAGACTCACCTGGATGAAGCGGAACAGCTCGAAGTTGCGCCTCCACAGGTAGAGCCCGAGCGAGCCCGCCGAAATCGCCAGGTAGCAGAGCGGCACCGTGGCGGAGAACTTGATGCCCATCGCCCAGTAGATGGCGAGCCACAGCATCGCGCCGAAGCCCATCAACCCGGAGGCGAAGATGGCGAGGGTTTTGTTGAGCTTCTGCTGCTCGCTGTCCTCGCTCGAAATGACGCGCCGGCCGAGGTCCGCCAGCCAGCCGCCCGAATCACGCGCCATCACTTCTCCCTTGCGAGACCGCAGCCGGAACGGACGTCCGACCCGGTGGATGCGATCGTGATGCAATTCTACTTGCGTATCGCCATGACTGCCAGCCGGCTTCGAAGGTCTCCGCTGCGCACGAAACCCGTTAGAATAGCGGCTTTCGGCGGAGTCTCTTCATGCCTTCGATGGCCGATCGCGACGGGCATATCTGGTACGACGGAAAGCTCGTGCCCTGGCGAGCCGCGACCACTCACGTGCTCACGCACACGTTGCATTACGGCATGGGGGTGTTCGAGGGCGTGCGCGCTTACAAGACGGCGGGTGGCGCCGCGATCTTCCGCCTGCGGGAACATACCGAGCGCCTGTTCAACTCGGCGCACATCAACGGCATGGTGCTTCCCTACGACAAGCCGACGCTGATCGAGGCGCAGAAGGAAGTGGTGCGCGCCAACAAGCTGGAGGCCTGCTACATCCGCCCGATCGCGTTCTACGGATCGGAAGCCATGGGCATCTCGGCGAAAAACGTGACGGTGCACGTGGCGATCGCGGCCTGGCCGTGGGGCGCCTATCTCGGCGCGGATGCGATCGAGCGCGGCATCCGCGTCAAGACCTCCTCCTACGCGCGCCACCATGTGAACGTCACGATGTGCCGGGCCAAGTCCGTCGGCACCTACATGAATTCCATCCTGGCGCACCAGGAGGCGGCAAAGGACGGCTACGACGAGGCGCTGCTCCTCGATGTCGACGGGTTCGTGGCCGAGGGATCGGGCGAGAACATCTTCATCGTGTGCAACGGCGCGCTCTACGAGCCGGAGCTTACTTCGGCGCTCGCGGGCATCACGCGCGACTCGGTGGTGCGCATCGCGAAGGACTTCGGTATACCGGTCATCGCCAGGCGCATCACCCGCGACGAGGTCTATTGCGCCGATGAGGCGTTCTTCACCGGCACGGCGGCCGAGGTGACGCCGATCCGCGAGCTCGACAACCGCGCGATCGGCAGCGGCAAGCGCGGCCCGGTCACGGAAAAGTCCCCCGCACCCCCCGCCGATCGATTCAATGCATATGCCCGAGAAAACTGAAAACAGGGAGCGCTTGATCGAGGTCACGGCCTCGGACCTGCCGCTGCACTGCCCGATGCCCTCGATGCTGCTGTGGAACGCGCATCCGCGCGTATACCTGCCGGTCGAGAAGACCGGAGAAGCGCTCTGCCCCTACTGCGGGACGCGTTACGTGCTCAAGGGCGGCGCCGTGGGCTCTGGGCACTGAGTGCCCTCCGCCCTCATCCGCCATCCCCCATCCCTCATGAAGATCCTGGTTGTCGGTCCGTCCTGGGTCGGCGACACGGTGCTGGCCCAGCCGCTCTTCAAGCTGCTGCACGCACGTCATGCCGGCCTCGCGCTCGACGTGCTTGCCCCGCGCTGGACATTCTCGCTCCTCGAGCGCATGCCCGAGGTGCGGCGGGTGATCGAGAACCCGTTCGCCCACGGCGACCTCAAGCTTGGCGCGCGCCGCCGGCTCGGGCGCGCGCTCGGGGCAGAAGGCTACGACCAGGCGATCGTGCTGCCCAACACCTTCAAGTCCGCGCTGGTCCCGTTCTTCGCCGGCATCGGGACCCGCACCGGCTACATCGGCGAGCTGCGGCACTGGATATTGAACGACGCGCGGAAGCTCGACCGGGAGCGCTTGCCGCAGATGGCGCAGCGCTATGCGGCGCTCGGCCTGCCGCGGGGCGAGGCGCCGCGGCTGCCGCTGCCCGCGCTTGCGCTGCGGGTCGACGAAGCGGCGCGACGCGCGGCTCTCGCCCGGCTCGGGCTCGATCGCGGCCGGCCGGCGGCGGCGCTCGCCCCGGGAGCGGAGTACGGGCCGGCCAAGCGCTGGCCCGCGCGCTACTTCGGAGAGCTCGCGCAGGGGCTCGCCGCGCACGGCTGCACGGTGTGGCTGATCGGCTCGCAGAACGACCGGCAGGCGGGCGCCGAGATCGAGCGGCATTCAGGCGGCGTCTGCCGCAACCTGTGCGGCGAGACGACGCTCGCCGAGGCCATCGATCTCCTCGCTTCCGCCGCGCTCGTCGTCAGCAACGACTCCGGCTTGATGCATGTGGCGGCGGCGCTCGGCAAGCCGCTCATCGCCCTCTACGGCTCGAGCAGTCCGGCCTACACTCCCCCGCTCTCGCCCAACGCGCGCATCCTCAAGCTCGATCTGCCGTGCAGCCCCTGCTTCCAGCGCGAGTGCCCGCTCGGCCACTTCAACTGCATGATGCAGTTGACGCCCGACCGCGTTCTCGCCGCGATTGATTTTGATAGAATTTCCAGATGAAAAAAGCGCTGTTCGCGAGCCCCCAGGACGCGGAGTCCGCGTTCTACGAGGCCCTCACCAAGGCCGATCTCGACGCGATGATGGCGGTGTGGGCCGACGACGACGACATCTATTGCGTGCACCCCAACGGCGCGCGCATCGCCGGCGTCGAAAGCGTGCGTGATTCCTGGCGCCAGATCTTTTCCAGCGGGCAGACGCTGCGCTTCCATCTGCGCGACAGCCAGGTGGTGCAGGGCATGATGCTCGCGGTGCACAGCGTCTACGAGCACATCACGGTCGCGGGCGAGACGCGCCCGCGCGGACCGGTGATCGCCACCAACGTCTACCTCCGGACCGAGCGCGGCTGGCGCATGGTCGCGCACCACGCTTCGCCGGTGCCGGCGCCCGCCACCGCGGAGGCCGAGTCGAGGCGCGCGGCGCCGCCCAAAACGCTCCACTGATCCGGGTTTCCGAAAGGAAGACAATGAGCAGCACCGATTTCGGCCATCCCGACGTCATCGTCGTCGGCGCCGGCAACGCCGCCTGCAGTGCGGCGCTCGCCGCCCGCGAAGGCGGCGCGTCCGTGATCCTGCTGGAGGCCGCCCCGATCGAGGACTGCGGGGGCAACAGCCGCTACACGGCGGGGCTCATGCGCGTGGTCTACAACGGCGTCGAGGACCTGGCGCAGCTGATACCCGATCTCACCGCAGAGGAGAAGAAAACCCACGACTTCGGCGCCTATACCGCGGAGCACTATTACGACGACATGGGCCGCATCACCCAGTACCGCACCGATCCCGACCTGTGCGAGATCCTGATCTCGCGCAGCTTCGAGACGCTGGTGTGGCTGCGCAAGAAGGGCGTGCGCTTCCAGGCGAGCTACGGCCGCCAGTCGTACAAGGTGGACGGCAACCGCTACAAGTTCTGGGGCGGGCTCGCGGCGGAGACCTGGGGCGGCGGCCCCGGGCTGATCGAGAACGAGCACAAGGCCTGCGAGCGCGAGGGCGCGAAGATCTTCTACGAGACGCCAGCCATTGGTCTGATCACCCATGATGACGGCGTGGTGCTCGGCGTGCGCGCGAAGCACCAGGGCAGGAACGTGGAGATCCGCTCGAGGGCGGTGGTTCTGGCGTGCGGCGGCTTCGAGTCCAACGCCGAGATGCGCGCGCGCTACCTCGGCCCGGGCTGGGACCTCGCCAAGGTGCGCGGCACGCGCTACAACACGGGCCTCGGCATCCGGATGGCGCTCGAGGCGGGCGCCATGCCCTACGGCCACTGGTCCGGCTGCCACGCCGTCGGCTGGGACATGAACGCGCCCGCGTTCGGCGATCTCGCGGTCGGCGATCAGTTCCAAAAGCACAGCTACCCGTGGGGCATCATGGTGAACGCGCGCGGCGAGCGGTTCGTGGACGAGGGCGCGGACTTCCGCAATTACACCTATGCCAAGTACGGCCGCGTGGTGCTCGAGCAGCCGGGCATGTTCGCCTGGCAGATCTTCGACGCCAAGATCATCCCCATGCTGCGCGACGAGTACCGCATCAAGCAGGTCACCAGGGCCCGGGCCGACACGCTGGAGGAGTTCGTGAAGAAGCTCGAGGGCGTGGACGCCGGCCGCTGCCTGCAGGAAATCCGCGAATACAACAAGGCGGTGCGCACCGATGTCCCCTTCAACATGGCAGTGAAGGACGGGCGCTGCACCGTGGGGCTGCGCATCAACAAGTCGAACTGGGCGAATACCATCGACCAGCCGCCGTTCGAGGGCTACGGCGTGACGTGCGGCGTCACCTTCAGCTTCGGCGGCGTCAAGATCAGCCGGGAGTGCGAAGTTGAGGACACCGCCGGCAAGCCCATCCCCGGCCTCTATGCCGCGGGCGAGCTGGTGGGCGGCATCTTCTATCACAACTACCCGGGCGGCACGGGGCTCACTTCCGGCGCGGTGTTCGGCAGGTTGTCGGGCACGAGCGCCGCGGCGTACGTCAAGCGGCGGTAGTTCCAAATCGTTAAGGTCCCCCCCTACAGCGCGCCAGGGTGGCTCCGCGGCGGGAACGCGCAGACCGTCTATGCCGCGCTCGCCGCTCCGCGGCCGCGCGTCGCGTACCGGCGCGAGCGCTGGGACACGCCGGACGG
>JAHZNX010000369.1 GCA_020028375.1 Betaproteobacteria bacterium
GACTTCACCTGCATCACGCAGTTCGGCAATCTGTACGGGGTGCTGGTCGCGCACCCTTCGTTTCCGGCGAAGAGCATCCAGGACTTGATCGCGCTGGCCCGGGCGCAGCCGGGGAAGATCGTGTATGGCACCGGGCCCGTGGGCAACAGCAGCCACATCAATACCGAGGCCCTGCGCATCGCGGCGGGCATCGACATCGCGCCCGTTCACTACAAGGGGGCCGGGCCGGCGATGCTGGATCTGGTGGCCGGGCGCGTGCCGCTGGTTTCTACAGTGCTGTTGGAGACGCTGCCGTTCATCCGGTCGGGCAAGGTGAAGCCGATCGCGATCACCAACCCCAAGCGCTCGCCCTCTCTCCCCGACGTCCCGGCCATCGGCGAAAGCCTGCCCGCCTACCAGTCCGGTACGGCCTTCTGGGCGCTGCTCACGCGCACCGGCACGCCGGCCGTCGTCGTCAAGAAGCTCAACGCCGATGTGCTCAAGGCGATGCAGGCGGCCGAGGTGCGGGAGCGCATGGCCCTGATGGACGTGGAGCCGGTGGGATCGGCGCCCGCGCAGTGCGATGCTTTCCTGCGCGCGCAGATCGAGACCTGGGGCAGCATCGTGCGCGCCTCGGGGGCGAAGGCAGGCTAGGAGCCAGCCGCGCGGTTATTCGTCGACCGGCTGCGCACCGGCCGCAGTCTTGAAGCTCACGAAACGGGTGCCGTCCTCGAGCGCCTCCTGCTCGTGCTCCTGATTCCCCAGGATCAGGGCCACCTCGCCCGGCCCGATGTCTCGGGTCTCCTCGCCGATGCGCATCCGCAGCCGTCCAGCGAGGACCATGATGATCTGCTCGCTCGGATGATGGTGCGGCCTGGCGCCGGTGCCCTTGGGCTCGGCGTAGTAACCGAGCTCCAGTTCCTTGCCGGTAATAGTCGGCCCGTACGCGGCGGAATGTCCCGGCGAAACGAGGGATTCCGGCATGTCCTTCAGCTTGAAGAATGGCATGGCACCTCCTTGGCAGACATGAATCGCCGAATCGTGCCGCCCGGGTGACACTATCCGGCGCGCGAACGGGGGTCAAGAGTCGCGCGTGCGATCGAAACGGCGGTATTGAATGGCTTCCGCGACGTGGACGGCGGCGAGTTCCCGCGCCTGGACCAGGTCCGCGCAGGTGCGCGCGACCTTGAGCACCCGGTGGTAGGCGCGCGCGGAAAATCCCAGCCGGCTGACCGCCTGCTCGAGCATCCGTGCACCCTGGACGTCCGGCGTGCAATAGCGCTCGACTTCGCTCGTTGACAGCACCGCGTTGGGCCGGCCCTGGCGCTCGAGCTGCTGGCCGCGCGCGGCGGCAACTCGCTCGCGGATCGCGTCCGAGGATTCGCCCCGCGCGCTGCGTCCGAGGTCTTCCTGCGGCACGTCGGGAACCTCGATCTGCAGGTCGATGCGGTCGAGCAGCGGTCCCGAAATCCTGCGCCGGTAGCGCGCCACCTGGTCCGGCGTGCAGCGGCAGCGCCCGCTCGGGTGGCCGAGGTATCCGCACGGGCAGGGGTTCATCGCCGCCACTAGCTGGAATACTGCGGGGAACTCGACCTGGCGCGCGGCGCGCGCGACACTGACGCGCCCCGACTCGAGCGGCTCGCGCAGCACTTCCAGCACGCTGCGATCGAATTCCGGCAGCTCGTCGAGGAACAGGACGCCATGCTGCGCCATCGAGATCTCCCCCGGCCGCGGCTGGCTGCCGCCGCCCACCAGCGCCACCGCGGACGCCGTGTGGTGGGGGGCACGGAATGGTCGCAGGGCCCAGTTCGCGTTATCGAAGCCCGTGCTGCCGAGCGACTGCATCGCCGCACTGGCGAGCGCTTCCTCGCGCGTCATGGGCGGCAGGATTCCCGGCAGCCGTTCGGCCAGCATGGACTTGCCGGTTCCCGGCGGCCCAACCATGATCAGGCTGTGCCCGCCGGCCGCCGCGATCTCGAGCGCGCGCTTGGCGTGCAGCTGCCCTTTCACGTCGCGCATGTCGGGGTGGCGCCGGCCGTTCACCCGGGGCTGCTCCGAGCAGCGCGCCAGCGGCGCGCGTCCCGTCAGGTGGGCGCACACGTCGAGCAGGGAACGCGCCGGATAGACCATCGCTTCCTCGGCGAGCGCCGCCTCGCGCGCGTTGGGTTCCGGCAGCACGAAAGCGCGGCGGTCACGCGCGGCCGAGAGCGCCATCGCCAGCGCGCCGCGGATCGGACGCAGCTCTCCCGTCAGCGCCAGTTCTCCCGCGAACTCGCATTCCGCGAGCGGCGCGGCCGGCTGACGGTGACGCGCCGCGCCGGGAACTCGAAGCGCGCGTTCTGCAATGCCGCACGCACGCGGTCCCTGGCTTCCCTCACCTCCGCTTCGGGCAGGCCGACGATAGTGAAATTCGGCAGGCCGTTGGCGAGGTGCACCTCGACCGTCACCGGCGGGGCGTCCATCCCCGCCAGCGCGCGGCTGTATACGACGGCGAGCGACATCGACCCCACCTCCTCGGCAAGTCCCTGGGGGCTTAACGGGTGAGACCCCTAATCGGAGGACGCCGCACGGCGATAGAGCGTCGCTCCCGCGAAGGCGGGAGCCTAGAAAACTGACTGGAAACCGAATCAACGACTTACTGGATTCCCGCCTCCGCGGGAATGACGATCTGCGTTTTCCAGCTCTGCGAGCTTGGCCTCCAGTTCCTGGAGCTTCGCGCGCGTTCGCGCGAGCACCTCGCGCTGCACGTCGAACTCCTCGCGCGTCACCAGATCAAGGCGGCTGAACGCCGACGCAATGAGCGCGCGCATGTTCTTTTCGAGGTCCGCCGCCGGACTGCGCGCGAGGATTTCCCTCATCCTGCGGTCGATGTCCTCGAACAGCTTCGTGTCGGCCATGGAAGTCCTGATCGGTACAACTGGCTCTCAATCCTACATTCACCCGCGAATACGCGCATTCGGTTCCTCGGGGGGAACGCTCGACCTCAAGCCGCCCCCCTTCAAGCGAGCTTGCCCCAGCGCCCCTTGTTGGTGCGCGACTCATCCTTGCGCGCACCGTAGCAGTGCGCAAATTTTTCGTCGCAACCCGACTGATTTCATAGCACCTTGTTTTAAAGGAGATTTGAGACTGGCACGATCCATGCTGATCCGACGTTCGCATTATTTTGCTCCGTCAACAATGAAAGGG
>JAHZNX010000133.1 GCA_020028375.1 Betaproteobacteria bacterium
CTCAATTGACGCTTCGCTGGTGGGCTATTGGTCCGCAGGGTGTCGCCCGACCGCGCGATCGACCGCGACACCTCTCTACCGCGGCTTCGAGCGCTTGCTCCTGCGCGTCATCGCGGACGTTAATCCGTAAATCCCGTCTTGTTGCTATTGCTCCGCGTCTTTTGTGGCTAAAGCCGTTCGGTGTTGAACTTGTCGGCGTTCATCGGTAGCTCAGTAATCGATGCGCGCGTTCTTGCAATGGAGTAGGATATCCACCATGAAGATCGCAACCGGAAAAATCGTTGACGGAAAAGTTGTCCTCGAGGGAGAACCGTTGGCGGAAGGTTCGGTGGTTACGGTAGTCGCCCGCGAAGGCGACGAGACCTTTGACGTCTCGCCCGAGGAAGAGCGGGCGCTGCTTGCGGCTATCGCCCAGGCTGAGCGCGGCGAGGTCGTCTCCTGGGAACGGCTCCGGGAGCAGCTGCGCCGCTTCGGGTGACATCGCCGCTTCAGATCAAGGTCTCCCGGGACGCTCTAGCGCAGATCGAGAAGGCGGCTGCGTGGTGGGCGCAGAACCGGCCGCTCGCGCCCGGTGCGGTGCGTCAGGATCTCGACCACATCCTTGGTCTCTTGTCGGTGGAACCCGGCATCGGCGCACGCGCACGCCGCGCGACTCTAGAGGGGGTGCGTCGCGTCACGCTTTCGCGGATTCGGTACTACGTGTATTACCGCGAATCCGGCGACGCTCTCGAGGTTCTCGCTTTCTGGCATACCAGTCGGGGGCGTGAGCCGCCCCTTTAGTCGGATCCTCGAATCTCTGCGCGTCTCCGCGGTTCAATTATTGTTCTCGATGTCATCGGCGTCATTGCCGGCTTCAGTCAAAGTCCGTAACACGATGAAGGAGCCATGCATGACTCCCACCACCCCGTCGCTTCGCGCCACCCCTCCTCGGGCAGGAGGGGAGTTCATTCTGTGACCGACTCTTAAGTGTTTTCCAAGTTAATCGGCGGCGCGGCGCTGTGGGCCGCATTGTCCGGCGGTGTCGGCGCTGCCGATTTCACGTTCGGCGCGCTCGGCGACACGCCCTACACGTGGTTCGAGGAGGCGCATTTCCCCGCCCTGCTGGAAAGGATGAGCCGGGAGGACCTCGCCTTCGTAGTTCACGTCGGCGACTTCAAGTCGGCCTCGGCGCGCTGCAGCGACGAGCTCTTCCGCCAGCGCAGGGAGTGGTTCGACCTCGTCCGCCATCCGTTCGTCTTCGTTCCCGGCGACAACGAATGGGCCGACTGCCACCGCCTCGACGCGGGTGGCTACGAGCCTCTGGAGCGGCTCGCGGCTTTGCGCGAGCTGTTTTTCCGAGGTGAGGAGAGCCTCGGGCTGCGCCGGATCAGGCTCGCGCGCCAGTCGCCGGATTATCCGGAGCACGCGCGCTGGAGGCTCGGGGAAGTGTTGTTCGTGACGCTCAACGTGCCGGGCAACGCCAACAACGCGCGCCACATGCCGGAAGAATTCCGCAGCCGCAGCGCCGCGGTGGCCCGGTGGCTTGAGCAGTCGTTCAGTCTCGCGCGCGGATCGCGGCTGCGGGCCGTCGTCCTGTTCATGCAGGCCAATCCCTGGGCCGCGCCGACTGGACGCTACTTCGGCTATCGCGAGCTGCTCGCCGCGCTGGCGAAGGAGGCCCTCGGCTTCAGTGGCGAGGTGCTGCTCGTGCACGGCGACACGCACCGCTTTCGCGTGGACGCGCCGCTCCTCGATCCCGCGACGGGCACCCCGGTTGAGAATTTTACGCGTGTGGAAGTGTTCGGGAGCCCCGGGATGAACTGGGTGCGCATCCGGGTCGTCGACAACGCTGCCCGGATCGCATTCGAAGTGACGCCGGGAAACTAATCGTCTCAGTGATGGTGCCCGTGCGTGCCGTGCACGTGGCCGTGCTCGAGCTCTTCCTTGGTCGCCGTGCGCACCGCGGTCACGGTGCATTTGAAATCCAGCGCCCGTCCGGCAAGCGGGTGATTGCCGTCCACCGCGACCTTGTCCTCCGCGATTTCGGTCACGGTGTAGACCAGCGTCGTGCCGGATTCGACCCCGCGCCCCTCGAACCGCATGCCGACGGCGACGTCCGGGGGAAACTTGCTGCGCGGCTCGAGGTGGAGCAGCTCCGAGTCGTACTCGCCGAACGCGTCGTCGGGCTCGAGCCTGACGCGGCAGCTGTCACCGACGCTCTTGCCGGCGAGCTCCTGCTCCACGAGCGGGAAGATGCCGTCGTAGCCCCCGTGCAGGTACTCGATCGGCTCGTCGGTGCGCTCGATCACCTTGCCGTCCGCATCGGTCAACTCGTAGGAAAGTCCGACGACCGTGTTCTTTCCTACCTGCACTTGCCGATGCCCTTGAGCAGCCCCAGGACATCCTGCGCGTGCCCGCGCGGGCTCACGCCGTAGAGCGCGTGCTTCAGCACGCCCTTGCGGTCGATGATGAAGGTCGAGCGCACGACGCAGGGCTTCTTCCTGCCGTCCACTTCCTTGTCGTGCAGCACCCCGTAGCGGCGGCAGACCTCGCCTTCCACATCGGCAAGCAGCCGGACGGACAGGCCGTGCTTGTCCCGAAACGCGCCGTGCGACAGGCAATCGTCCATGCTCACCCCCACCACGACCGCCTTGAGCGCGCCGAAGTCGTCCTCCATCTCGCTGAACTCGATTGCCTCATGGGTGCAGCCGGGAGTATCGTCCTTGGGATAGAAGTAGAGCACGACGTTGCGCCGGTTGCGGAAGCTTTCGAGGCTCACCATGTTCATGTCGGCGTCGGGCAAATCGAATCCCGGCGCCGGCTGCCCCGGCTGGAGCATGGTGGAGCTGTCCAAGGTTTCGGGAAGCATGATGTCTTGGAGTGCCGCTCATTGTGTGAACAATGATTGCCGCGGTCAAGCGGTTTTGGCGAAACAAATTTCCCGGCGCCTCGCGATGGGTACGATTTCACCACCTGGCATGACGGAATCCGCAAGCTCTGACACAATTGTGCGATTACATTTAATTATGTCAGAAGCGTTTACCCCGGGCGGGCTGACCGCGGGCGCGTTCCTGCGCCGTCACTGGCAGAAAAAGCCGCTGCTCGCTCGCGGCGCCCTGCCGGAGTGCGCCGGCATCGTGCAGCGGGGCACGCTGATCGCGCTCGCGGGACGCGAAGACCTCGAAGCGCGCCTGGTGCGGCGCGACGGGCGGCGCTGGCGGGTGCGGCACGGCCCGTTCGAGCCGCGCGCATTCAGTCGGCTGCCGCGTTCCGGCTGGACGCTGCTGGTGCAGGGGGTCAACCTTGTGCTGCCCGCGGCGCAGCAGATTCTCGACAAGTTCGCGTTCATCCCCTACGCGCGGCTCGACGACCTGATGGTGAGCTACGCGCCGCGCGGAGGCGGAGTCGGCCCGCATTTCGACAGCTACGACGTATTCCTGCTGCAGGGCGAGGGCCGGCGGCGCTGGCGTGTGAGCCGTCAGCGCGATCTCGCGCTCGTCGCCGGCGCGCCGTTGAGGATACTGCGGCGCTTCGTGCCGGCGCGCGAGTGGATACTCGGGCCCGGCGACCTGCTCTACCTCCCGCCGCGCTGCGCACACGACGGAATCGCGCTCGAGGACTGCATCACCTACTCGGTCGGCTTCCGCGCGCCGGATGCGCAGGAGCTCGGGACGCGGTTTCTGGAGTTTCTGCAGGATGAGCTGCGGCTCGACGGCAGCTACGCGGACCGCGGGCTGCGGCCCGCGCGGCGCCCGGCATGGCTTGCCGATGCCATGGTGCGCAGGCTGCTCGGCATGCTGCGGCGCATTCGCTGGAGCGACGCGGACGCCGTGCGCTTCCTCGGTTGCCACCTCACCGAGCCCAAGAGCCACGTGCTGTTCGCCCGTCCGCACCGCCCGCTGAACGAGGGCGCGTTCGCGGCATCGACGGCGCGCCGCGGCCTTCGCCTCGCTGGCCCGACGCGGGTGCTGTTCCGGGGCGCAACGATTTTCATCAACGGAGAAGCGCATCGGCCCGGCGCCCCCGCCTCGCGACGGTTATCCCGCCTTGCCGATCGCCGCTCGCTGCCGCCCGCCCGCCTCGACCGCGAGAGCGTTCAGCTGCTTTACCAGTGGTATCGCGCCGGTTATATTGAATTCGATGACGGGTGATGAGAACACTCCGGCCGTTCAACGGACCGGCAACCTGCCCAACGCGCAGTATCGGCGTTTCGAAGGCGTCCGCGAGTACGAGGAGCTGATCGACGGCTTGATCCCGCAGACCCAGCGCGCTATCCGGGTGTTCGACAGGTCGCTGTCGCGCTCCTGGAATTCAGCGCAGCGCTGCGAGGCGTTGCGCCAGTTCCTGCTGGCGAGCCGGCTCAGCCGGCTGTACATCGTAGTACACGATGCCGAGCCGATCGAGCGCGAGTGCCCGCGCCTGGTGGATCTCGTCCGGCAGTTCAGCGCGGCTGTCCGCATTCACGAGACGCTCACCCCGGCAAAGCACGTCTACGACCCGTTCGTCGTGTTCGATGCCAGCCACTACCTGCACCGCTTCCACTATCGCTACCTGAGGGCGGCCCATGGCACCAACGACCTGATCGGGGCGCAGCAGTTACTCGACCGCTATGCGGAAATCTGGGACGCCTCCGTTCACGCGGTGAGCGCGGGGACGAGTGGACTCTGAGAGGCGGTGACGGCTGGCAGGTAACGAACCTGCTACCATTCGTCCATCGCCCGCCCGATGAAGATCACGAAAATCCAGACGCAAATCGTGCGGGTGCCCGCCAACGAGCCACTGGCGGGCGGGCCGGCCCAGCCAGGCGCGACGCGCGAGTTCGTCACACTGCGCGTGGGCACCGATGCCGGGATCGAGGGCATCGGCTACACCTTCTTCGGCGCGGCGCTGACGAGCGCGCTCAAGAGCACAGTGGACGCGCTCGGCGCGCTCGCGATCGGCGAGGACCCGCTGCGCACGGAGGCGGTTGGCTCCAAACTGCGCACCGCAGCCGCCGGCTCGGGGCCGGGTGGAATTCTCACGCTCGCGCTGTCCGCGATCGACATCGCGTTGTGGGACATCCGCGGCAAGGCGCACAATCTGCCGCTATGGCAGATGATCGGCGGCCACCGCGAGCGTGTGCCGACCTACGCCAGCGGCGCGCTGATGCGCACCTTCCCCCTGGAGCACCTGATGAAAGCGGCGCCGCGGCTCGCCGAGCAGGGTTTTCGGCAGATGAAGACGCAGCTTGCCCTGCCGGGCGAAACCTCGCCCGCGATCGAGGTGGATCGCATACGCAGGCTCCGCGAGAGTATCGGCCCGGACATCGACCTCATGTGCGACATCAACCAGCGCTGGCGCGTGGAGCAGGCGATCGACATCGGCTCCCGCATCGAGGACGTGCGTCTCTACTGGCTCGAGGATGTCACCACCGCAGATGACTACCAGGGGCTCGCGCGCGTCGCGGACGCACTTGTGACGCCGGTCTGCGGCGGGGAGTATCTTTATGGGCCGGCGCCGTTCCGCCAGATGCTGGAGGCACGCTCCGTCGACATCGTGATGATCGATCTCATGCGCGCCGGCGGCGTCACGCAGTGGCTGAAGATCGCCGGCATGGCGGAGGCCTACAACCTCCCGGTGGTAAGCCACCTCGTGCCCGAGATCCACGTCCACCTGATCGCGGCCATTCCGAACGGACTGACAGTGGAGTACATGCCCTGGACATTTGGTATATTCGAGGATGTGCCGGTGCCCAATAAGGGGGAGCTCGCCGTGCCGCGCAAGCCCGGGCTGGGGCTCAAATTCGACGAAGCGGCTTTGAGGCGCTACGCAGCGTGATGACAAGACTCCATTCTGGCGAGGGCGATCGCCTTGCGTTCCTGCGCGCGTTCCTGAGAAGTCCGCGCGGGGTGGGCTCGATCGTGCCCAGCTCGCGCTTTCTCGAGCGCCGGCTCGTCGCGCGTGGCGCGGTCGGCGCCGCAACGACGATCGTCGAACTCGGTCCCGGAACGGGCGGCACGACGCGCGCCATCCTGCGCGCAATGCCGCGGCATGCCCGCCTGCTCTGCATCGAGATCGATCCGCATCTTCACGGGCTGTTGCGCCGGATCAAAGACCCGCGCCTCATCGTGCACCTGGGCAGCGCCGAGCAATTGCAGGAGACACTCTCCCGGTATGAATTGCCCGCCCCGGACGTGGTCATCTCGGGCATTCCCTTTTCCACCATGGACCGGGCCGTGGGCCAGCGCATCCTCGATGCCATCTCCAAGGCGCTCGCGCACGGCGGAATTTTCGTCGCATACCAGCTCCGCGGCCGGGTTGCCCAGCTGTGCGGCTCGGACCTGGAGCTGAAACGCGTCGAGCTGGAAATGCTGAACATCCCGCCGCTGCGCGTGTTCTGCTGGGAAAAGAACGGAATGCAGCTCGCGACCCGCTAGTCGCCTGCCTTCATCCTTCACAGGATCTGGCGCCAGCCAAATCCTTCGTCCTGCGTAGCGACGCCGATCCATTCCGGCGCGCATCCGAGCG
>JAHZNX010000014.1 GCA_020028375.1 Betaproteobacteria bacterium
CTGCTTGTGGTCGTCTGGTCAGAGCGTGACGAGGATTGCCGCCTGATCTCGGCGCGTCGCGCGACGCGAAAGGAACGGAAACAGTATGAGGACTGAGTACGACTTCTCCAAAGGCAAGCGCGGCGCCGTCATCCCGCAAAAGGGGAAAACCCGCATTTCGATCTTTATCGACAACGCGGTGCTCGACGAATTTCGTGCCCGTGCGGAGAAAGCCGGGACGGGATATCAAACCATGATGAACGAGGCTCTTCGAAGATACTTGACGGAGACGGAGCAACCCGTTACCGAAAAGGTGTTGCGCCACGTTCTTCGCCAGGAGCTACCTGAGTACCTGCGAGGTCCAACGCCGCGCGGCACACGAACGCGCCGATAAGCGGCATAACGCTGCCCGCGACACGCCAAGAAGTGATTGGCGCAGCCGTCCGTCCTCAGCCGTCAATCATCACGCTTCTCGTTCCGCCGCGGCCTTTAGAACCTTGACCTGGGCGGGGTTGATTCCGACCCGGACGCGCGCGCCCGGCGCAAAGCCGGGCTCGCCCATGTAGTGGGGCTGGTCGACGACCAGATCGGCCGCCCCGATCTTCACGTTGTAGCGCACGAACTCGCCGAGGAACTCGCGCTCGGTCACCGTGCCGTCGAGCCAGGTCCGGCCGCCGTCGAGCGGCTTGCCTGGCGCCGCGAGTTGCATGGCATGTGGCCGGATCGCGATTTCCGCGGGTCCGGCAGACGCAGCCACACCCGCCATCGCGATTTCGCCCAGCGCTTCGCTGCGAAATACCGTGCGCGTTCCGGATGTCTCGAGCGTGCCGCGCAGAAAGTTGATGGTGCCGACGAAATGGGCGATGAAGCGGTTCGCCGGGGTGTCGTAGAGCTCGACCGGCGTGCCGACCTGCTGGATGACGCCCTGGTCGAGTACCGCCACGCGGTCCGCGATCGACAGCGCCTCTTCCTGATCGTGGGTCACGAAGATCGTGGTGATGCCGAGCTTTCTCTGCAGCGCGAGCAGCTCGACGCGCATGTGGATGCGCAGCTTGGCGTCGAGGTTCGAGAGCGGCTCGTCGAGCAGCAGCACCTTGGGCTCGATGGCGATGGTGCGGGCGACCGCGACGCGCTGCTGCTGGCCTCCCGAGAGCTGTCCCGGCCGGCGGGCGCCGAACTCGCCGAGCCCGACGAGCTCCAGAGCCGCGGCTGCCCGGCGCTCGACCTCCGCGCGCGGGAGCCGGCGCTCCTCCAGCCCGAATGCCACGTTCTGCCGCACCGTCATGTGCGGCCACAGCGCGTAGTTCTGGAACACCATCCCGATGTCACGCTCCCACGGCGGCACGCGTGTGACGTCCTCGCCCGCGACGCGTATCGCTCCCGCCTGGGGCTGGAGGAAGCCGGCGAGGAGCCGCAGCAGCGTGGACTTCCCAGATCCGGAAGGGCCCAGCAGCGCGAAGAATTCACCTGGCTCGATCGCGATGCTGACGTCGGTCAGCACCCGCGTCTTTCCATACGCGAGCGAAACGTTTTCGAACTCCACCCGGACTTTCTTGAACCGCTCGGTCATTTTCCCATCACCCATCACGACCGTCAGGCCATGCGCTGGATGTCGCCGGCCGTATACGCCCGGCTGCCGATCAGCCGGTGCGAGAGGTAGGTGCCGACCGCGACGATCAGCACGGCGAGGATGCCGAGCGCCGCGCCCGGGCCGCGGCCCGCCGCCGATTGCAGGTAGAGATAGATGCCGTAGGACATCGGCGCGTCGTTCTGGGAGGAGACCAGCATGAGCGTCATCGAGAGCTCGACCGCGGCGGTCATGAAGCTGATGATGAAACCCGCCAGCATGCCGCCCGCCATCAGCGGCACCACCACGCGCCGTATCGTGCGGCGCTTGGACGCGCCGAGGTTCTCGGCCGCTTCCTCCAGCGACACGTGCAGCTGCTGCAGCGCCGCGACGCAGGAGCGCAGCGCGTAGGGCAGGCGCCGGATGGTGTAGCCGAGCGCAATCAGTATCCAGGACGCCGTGAGGAGCTCGCCGGTGAAAGGGATCTCGATGCCCCGGAAGGTGCGCAGATAGCCAATCCCGAGCACGACGCCGGGAATGGCGAGCGCGATCGTCACGGTGAAGTCGAGCACGTTGCGGCCGGGTACCTTGGTGCGCAGCATGAGATAGGCGATGGCGGTGGCAATCACCACGTCGAGCGTGGCGGCAATGCCGCAGTAGAGCGCGGTGTTCCAGATCATGCGTGGGGATTCCTGGAATACCGTGGCGTAATGGGAAAGGGTGTAGGCATCTGGCAGCACGCTGAAGCTCCACACCTTGGCGAGCGAGAGCAGCAGGATGCCGAGGTGCGGCGCCAGCACCACGGCGAGCACCAGGGCGATCCAGCCATAGGCGAGCACCGTCTGGCCGGGGCCGAGCCGGCGCCGGGAGAGTCCCGCGTATCCGCGCTGCATCGTCGCGTAGTCCTTGCCGCGCATGGTCCACATCGCGAGCCACAGGGCGAATAGGGACGCGATCACCATGATGACGCTCGCCACGTAGCCGATCGGGTCCTCGATGCCGATCGAGGTAATGCGCAGGTACGCCTGCGGCGCGAGCAGGTTGGTCTGGTGCAGCACGAGCGGCGTGCCGAGGTCGTCGAAGACCTTGATGAATACCAGCGCCGCCCCGGCGACGTAGCCGGGCATCGCGAGCGGGAACACGATGCGGCGGAAGAGCCGCAGGCCGCTCGCGCCGAGGTTCTGGGCGGACTCTTCCATCGAGCTGTCGATGTTGTTCAACGCGACGACGAGATTCATCAGGATGAACGGGAAGTAGTGCAGCGCCTCGACGAAGATGACGCCGTTCAGCCCCTCCATGAGCGGGATCGTGAAGCCGAACCAGTCGTTCAGCAGCAGGTTGACGGAGCCGCTGCGTCCGAAGATGAGCTGCATCGCCACCGCGCCGACGAACGGCGGCATGATCAGCGGCAGGATGCCGAGCGTCTGGATGAGGAGCGCGCCGCGGAATTCGAAGCGGACCGTGAAATAGGCGAGCGGCACGGCGATGAGGGTCGCGATCGCGACGCTCCACACACCGACGTAGAGGCTGTTCCAGAACGACTCGCGCATGAGCGACAGGCTGAAGAACGAGCCGAAGTGCGACAGCGTGACGCCGCCCGCGCCGTCCGCGAACGCCACGTAGACGACCGTGACGACCGGGATGATCAGGAAAACAACGAGAAAAGCCGCGATCGCGAGCGCGATCGCCGCCTGTGACCACGTGTAGGCCGCAGATGACGGAAAGGCGAGTCGGAGCGAAATGGCTTTCATGCGGCTAATGGATCTCCCCTCCTTGCCGAGGAGGGGTCGCCGCGGAGCGGCGGGGGTGGTGCGGGGAATGTAGACCGTAACCACCCCGGCGCTTCACGCCACCCCTCCTTGAAAAGGAGGGGAGATTCATTTACTTGGCCATCGCAGCGGCCCGGTTGGCGAGTTCGGCTGCACGCGTGTAGTTCTTACGCGCGGTCGAATTCCAGTATTCCTCGAGTCCCGTCATCTGTTTGGTCTTCTCGGCGCTGCGCTTGGTCTCGCGGAACAGCGCGAGGAACTCCTTATCCTTCGATTTCTCCTCGCTCACGATCGGCGAGAAGGCGAGCTCGCGTGCTTCCGCCAATAGCTGATCGGCCTGCGGGTTCTTCTTGCCGGCGAGCTTCGCGGTCGCTTCGTGGATTGCCCGGGTCGCAGCGACGAGCTCCTTGTGGCGGAAGGTGATGGTCTGGTCGAAGATCGAGCTCACCACGTAGTAGCGCGTCTCGGAGAGTACCGAGTCGAAGCTCACCCTGGCCTTGATCTTGCCGCCGAACGGGTTCGGGTAGTCCTTGGGCGCCCTGGCGTAGGTCGCGGGCAGCACCGGCAGGCGGCTGATCTTGGGATCGAGCAGGAGCTGCTGGCCCTCGTCGGACAGCGTGAAGCTGATGAACTTCTTCGCGAGTTCGGCGTTCCTCGCGTTGGCGATCAATCCGATGTTGGCGGGCACGATGGCGGTCACCGAGGGATAGACGAACTCGACCGGAAAGCCCGAGGCTTTGGCCGACAGGCCGAAGAAGTCGATCACCAGCCCGATGCCGAACTGGCCGTTGTTGACGCCGTCGGGCACGCCGAAGCTGCGCTCGGTGATCGCGGCGCAATTCCCGGTGATCATCAAGACCTGGCGCCACCCCTTGTCCCAGCCTTCACCCTGGAGGATGGTCTCGATGGTGAGGTGGGTGGTGCCCGAGCGCGAGGGCGAGGAGATGGCCGCATGCCCGAAGTAGACGGGCTTCATGAGATCGGCCCACTCCCTGGGCTCGGGGACCTTGTTCGCCTTGAGATAGCGCGTGTTCCACATCAGCCCGTAGCCCGCGAGCGCCTGGCCGAGGTAATAACCCTGGGGATCGTTCACCGGGTACGCGCCGACCTTTTTCGGCACCGCCGGGTTGGCGAGATCGGCGGTCCTCGCGAGCAGCTTTTCCTTGGCCAGCACTTCGAACGCATCGGGGGCGGACGCCCAGAAGATGTCCGGCTTGTTCGCCGCAGGCGCTTCGCGCACGAAGGCGATCGCCGCCGACGTGCCGCGGTTCAGCACTTCGACCTTTACCCCCGGGTTGCGGGTCTCGAATGCCTTCTTGTAGACGTCGGTCAGATCCCGGGGGAAGGACGTGACGATGGTGATCTGCTGCTGGGCCACTGCCGCGGCGGAAAAACAGAACATCGCCAGGGACAGCCAGGCGTGCATCGGGCGCATGGTTTTCCTCCTTCTGGTTATGCTAACGACTTCCGCTACGTCGCGTACCGCAGTACCGCGACGAAGTGACACGCGGTGCCCAGGACAACGAACAGGTGCCACACGAAGTGAAAGTAGCGGATGCGTTCCGCCATGAAAAACACCGCACCCACCGTGTAAGCGATACCGCCCGCCAGCAACCAGAACAGTCCCCACTTGGGCACCAGAGTCCACACCGGCTCGATCGCGATGAGGACCAGCCAGCCCATCGCGAGATACACCCACGTCGAGAACGTCGTGTAGCGGACGCCGCCGAGGGCCTTGAACACCGTGCCCACGACGGCCAGGGCCCACACGAGCCCGAATAGCGTCCAGCCCCAAACGCCGCGCAGCACCCCGAGCGTAAACGGAGTGTAGGTCCCGGCGATCAGGAGGTAGATTGCCGAGTGATCGAGA
The DNA here is from genome assembly GCA_020028375.1 of Betaproteobacteria bacterium. GTDB lineage: Bacteria > Pseudomonadota > Gammaproteobacteria > Burkholderiales > SG8-41 > SG8-41. The sequence goes on from JAHZNX010000014.1 coordinate 5,186, forward strand.
ATCTGAAAAACCCGCTTGGCGCGATTCGGCGGCAACGCGTGAAACAGCGTGGAAGCGAGGTACAGCAGCACCATGGTGGTCGCAAACACGCTCGCGCCCACGATTCCCGCCAGGTCCCCGCGATTGAGCGCGGTGTTGACCAGAATCGGGAAAGCGACCAACGCCGCCAGCAAGCCGATGCCGTGGCTGACGCTGTTCGCGATTTCCTCGCCGGGAGACTGCGACCGCTCTTCCAGTTGCAAAGCTTCTACCATTACTGTGTCTCCTGCACGCCCTAACCTTCAGCCCCGCGTGTTGAACGGCGAAGATTGTCGTCCGTTCCAACACGCGGAGTTGAACAGGCGCTGTGCGTCCGGATTTAACGTCTATTCGACGACACCGAGCCTGCCGTTATGGCTGCCCATGTACCACAGCCGACCGCGCGCGTCGGTCACCATCTTGCGGATGCCGACGTTGTTGGAAGGCAGCTGGACGACGCGCATCTGCTCGGTCTTCGGGTCGAAGCGCACCACGGTGTCGGTGTTGATCTCGTTTACCCACACCATGCCGCCGCCATCCACGGTCACCGCGTACGGTCCGGCGTCGCCCGCGGGCAGCTGATATTCTTTCACCACCTTCATGGCGGCGGGATCCAACTTGGCGAGCTTGCCATTGCCGTAGAGCGCCACCCACATCATTCCGTCGGGCGCCGTTGCGACACGGCGCGGACGCGAGCCCCGTCCCGTGTTCACCTCGCTCATCTGGCCGGTCTTCGGATCGAGCTTGCCCATCCGGTTGTCGCCCATGCGGCAGAACCAGACGTTGCCCGCCTTGTCGAGCGCCAGGCCGTAGGGGCCGCCCGACGAGGGATACTCCTTGATCGCGCCCGTCTTCGTGTCGATGCTGGCGACCTTGTCGCCGCTCTGCATCGTGAACCAGATGGTGCTCTGGTCGTCGGTGATGATCAGCGTGTGCGGCCCGCCGCCGTCGGAAGGCGTCTTGTACTCGGTCATCTTCCCGGTGGCGGGATCGAGCTTGCCGATCGTCCCGTTGCCGTTCCCGGTCGTCCACACCATGCCGTGCTTGTCCACCAGCAGGCCGTGCGGACGGTGGCCGGACGGCAGGTCCCATTCCTTGAAGGTCGTGGTTTTCGGGTCGAAGCGCGCCACCTTGTTGCCGGTCATCACCGCGATGTAGATCGAACCGTCGGGCGCGACCGCCGGGTCGCGCGCGAAACGCGGCGTCGGTACCGGCCACTCGCTCACCTTGCCGGCGAGGTTGGGATGCGAGCCCGGCGTGATCCCGTAGTTGGAGCCGCCGGCGTAGGCCGCGGCGAGGGGAAACAGTGACAGCATCAAGAAGACTTTATGCTTCATGGTCAGGCTCCCATTACTTGTCTTTCCAGCGCGGCTTGCGTTTTTCCACGAACGCCGCGATCCCTTCCTTCCCGTCCTCGGTCCTGACGTTGTCCACCATCGCCGCGGTGGCGATCTTGTAGGCCTGTTCGAGGTTGCCGCTCACCTGCTCGTAGAAAAGCTTCTTGCCGGCCGCGACGACGGCGCGCGATTTCGTCATGACCGATCGAGCGAGGGCCTGCACCTCCGCATCGAGGCGGTCCGCCGGCACCACGCGGTTGACGAGGCCCCAGGCGAGGGCGGCCGCGGCGTCGATCGGCTCCCCGGTCAGTAGCATTTCCATTGCGCGCTTGCGGGAAATATTGCGCGCCAGCGGCACGCCCGGGGTGGAGCAGAATATCCCGTAATTCACGCCAGAGGTCGCGAAGCGGGCGTCCGTCACCGCGACGGCAAGGTCGCACTGCGCGACGAGCTGGCAGCCGGCGGCGAAGGCGGGGCCGTGCACGCGCGCGATGACCGGCTGGGGGAGCTGCGTGAGCCCGGTCATTACGGTTTGGCAGCGCTCGAAGGCGTGCTTCGCGAACCGCGGGTCGGCGTGCTCGTGGATTTCCTTGAGGTCGTGGCCGGCGCAGAACGCCTTGCCTGCGCCGGCGATGACGACGACGCGCACTGACGCGTCGCGCGCAAGGTCGCGCACCGCCGACTGCAGCGCGGCGAGCAGCGCGGCGGACAGTGCGTTGTACTGGTCGGGACGGTTGAGCGTGAGCGTCGCAACGCCGCCGGCGTCCTCGCGCAGCAGCACCTCGGCCTCGGTGCCCACGGCGGCGAGATGAATGGCTGTCATGCTGGCGGACTCCTCTACCTGCCAGCTATATGGTAACGGATGATCAGCGCTGTTTCGCCGGAATCAACTTGACCGCTATTTCTTCGAGCCTTTTCGCGCGGATGACGTGGCCGTCCAGGAAGGGCCCTTCTCATCGAGGACGATGTCCTTGCCGCGCTCGGCCGCCTCCAATTAAAGGGTGCTCGCCATACGCGAGCTGCGATTGCATCTCCAGCAGGCAAAAGGAGAAGTCGAGAAAATGGCCTTCTGCGACTCCCGGCAATGCTGGCGGGCATTTCTCGCGGGGCCGAACCGGCTGCTAGCGGTGGCTGACGGGCTGCTTCCTGCCGGCGAGATGCTTGGAAACGTATTCCAGCAGGTCCGATTCCTGGAAGGGCTTGCCGAGAAAGGCGTTGACCCCGATCTGCGCCGCCTCGTTGCGGTGCTTTTCGGCCGTGCGCGACGAAATGATGATGATCGGGATTGCGCGCGTGCGCGGGTCGCGGCGCACGATTCGCGCGAGATCGAATCCGTCCATGCGCGGCATCTCGATGTCCACGAGTATGACGTCGGGGAGCGCGTCCCTCATCTGCTCCAGCGCGTCCACCCCATCCTTCGCCGTAAGGACCCGGTAGCCTTCGTGCTCGAGCAGTCGGCTCGTAACCTTGCGCACGGTCAGCGAGTCGTCGACCACCATGATGACCGGGCCCTTAGGCTCGCTGACGGCCACGGCGGGCGCAACCGCTTGCGTCGGCGCGGGGCGCGCAGAGCGCTGCGCGAGCTGTACGGGATTGACGATGAGCGCGATCCTGCCATCGCCAAGTACTGTGGCTCCAGCGACTCCCGGCACGCGCGACAATTGCGGCCCGATGTTCTTGACCACGATTTCCTGGTTGCCTATGAGCTCGTCCACGTGCAGGCCGATGCGCTGCGCGCCGCTACGCAGGAGCAGAACGGAATTGTAGTTTTGGATACTGGGGCCATCGGCTCCGCCGAGCAGGTGGTGGAGATTGAAGAAAGGATAGGATCGATTCTGGGACTCCACCACTTTCTTTTCGTGGAGGCCAGCCATATCGTCGGGCTTGAGGCGCAGCACCTGTTCGACCATCGCCGAGGAAATGGCGAGAACATTGTGGCCCGCGCGCACCAGCACCGCCTGGGTCACGGCGAGCGTGAGCGGAAGATAGATGGTGAATGTCGTTCCCTTGCCGCTCACCGTGGCGACATCGATTCGCCCGCCGAGGGCGGAAATCTCGCTGCGGACCACGTCCATGCCGACACCGCGGCCGGACAGCTCCGTTACCTCGTCCGCGGTGGAAAGCCCCGCGAAGACCAGCTGACCGAGCTCGGCTTCGGTAGCCTCCTGGCCACGCCGCAGGATCCCTTTGTCGATCGCTTTCCCGCGCAGCGTGTCGAGGTCCAGTCCGGCGCCGTCGTCGCTCATGACCACCGCAACCTCATTGCTTTCCTGCCGTAGGGCAAGCGTAATGCGGCCGACGTCCGTTTTGCCGGCCGCCGTGCGCACGCCAGGAGCCTCCAGACCGTGCGCCAGCGCATTGCGCAGCATGTGCTCGAGCGGTGCGCCGATCCTTTCCAGGACGCCGCGGTCGAGCTCCACCTGGCTGCCCTCGATTTCGAGCTCGGCCTTCTTGCCGAGGTCCCTCGCTACCTGCCGCACGATGCGGTACAGCCGCTCGTTCAGGGTCGAGAACGGCACCGCCCGCATGCGCATGAGGTCCTGCTGCACGTCGCGGCTGATGCGCGCCTGATGCAGCAGCGCCGATTCGGTTTCACCGAGATTCCCGAGCAGGCCTTGCTGGATCGATGTGGCATCATGCAGGCTCTCACCCATCAGCCGTGTGAGCTCCTGGAGGCGCGTGTAGCGGTCGAACTCGAGGGGGTCGAAATCGCGGTTGCGCTCGTCGAGGAGCGAAGCCCGCGACTGCAACTGGCTGTCCGCCTGGATCTCGACTTCGCGTAACTGGCCGCGAAGGCGGGAAATACTATCGTTGAGATCGGCCAGGGATTGCTTGACCACCCGAAGTTCCGCCTCGATGCGGGAACGCGCGATACTGACTTCGCCGGACGCGTTGATCAGGTGATCGAGGGTATCGGCGTTGACGCGTAACAGCGCGGCCGGGCTGGGCAGGGGCGGCTCGGCGCGCGGCGGCGCATCCTGCGGGACTTCGCCCGGCGAAGCCGCGATGGATTCAGCGGGCGGAGAGGCTGCAACAGTCTGCCTCTCCCGCATGCGCTCGAGGTCCAGGCTCAGCCGGTCCATCTTCAGTTCCAGTTCCTCGAACAGCTCGGCCGGAACCCGGCCTGCGTCAACGACCGCTTCGATCCGGCTTTCCATGAGGTGCGTGAGCTCGCCCAGCCGGATCACGCCCGCCATGCGCGCACTGCCCTTGAGCGTGTGCAGGGCGCGCATCAGGGACTGCGAAATCTTCCGGTCACCCGGGTTGGCTTTCCACTCGCGCAAATCGCTGCCGATCAGCGGCAGGAGCTCCCGCGCTTCTTCGAGGAAAATCGGCAGGAGCTGCTCGTCGATATCGTCATGGATCTTGCGCAGCTCCTTGCCGTCCGGGGCACGAACGGATTCGGGCACCGGGCCAGGTGAAACCCGTGCGACCGCAACGGCGCCGGCCGCTGCCGCCGGCCTTGACTGGAGGGGCGGGAGAGTAGTCCGAGCCTGGATCTGGGCCGTTGCTTCGTGCAGGCGGCGCGTGGTTTCCTCCGCCGGTGCCGGCGGCTCACCCCGGTCAACCGCGTCGACCATTTCCCGCAGCTTTTCGATCGCCAACTGCACCGCGTTCACGTCCTCTTCGTCAGAAACCTGCCGCGCGAATGGTGTCCAGTGCTCGACTTCACCGGCCAGATCGGCAATCACGGTGAAGCCCGCAGTTCGGGAACTGCTCGAGAGCGTATGCGCCGCGCGCAGCAGCTCGTGCGGCACTTCTAAATCGGGCCTGTTGCACCATCTTTCGTACTCCGCCTCGAGCGTGGCGACGTGCTGCGCCGCCTCCCTGCGATAGACTTCGAACAAACCGCGCGCCAGACGCATGCTTCCAATCGTTAACTCCTCTGCGTCGGCTGCCGGGCCGGCGGGAGCGGCTGCAACGGGCCGCGCCGCGGCTTCCGGCGCGACAGGTTGGATCGCTGCCATTTTCACCGGCTCCGCGGCGGTTTCCTCGCCGGTCTCCAGTTGAAGCGCGAGACGCGCGATCCGCTGAACGTCAATCGCGGGCGGCTTGCCCGTTCGTATTTGTGAAACCCAGTTGGCGAAGGACGCGCTGGCAATCGCAATCAACTCGAGCAGCGCGGGAGTGGCCGGCCGCTGCAGCTCGAGATACCCGTTCATGACTTGTTCGACCTGCCACGCGATCTCTCCGAGGTCGGTAAGCCCCACCATGCGGCCGCTGCCCTTCAGCGTGTGGAAGCCGCGGCGTATGATCGTCAGTGCTTCCCGGTTGTCAGATTGCTCGCGGCACAGCGGCAACGCGGCATCGATGCTCGCGAGCACCTCGCCCGCTTCATCCAGGTAGATTGAGAGGAGTTCCCCGTCGATTTCCGGTCGCGGCGCCGCGGCCGTGTCGACTATCCCGGGCTCCGACGTCGCGGCAATGCTCGTTCCAGTTTCCTCCGGAGCAGACATCGAAACCGGCTCCGGTGGCGCGAGGATGGCAGTACGATCGAATGCCGCGGCAGGTGCCATTATGACGGTGTTGACGTTGCCGACGCGTTGAACGGCTGGTGCATCGCGATTTTCGAAACGGCTGAAAAAGAGTCTGAGCGATTGCTCCGCGGGTTCGGCTCCATGCACGCACGGTTCGAGATAGAACCCCAGGGTGCTCAGGCCTTCCGCGATCCAATCCAGATTCCGGGCGGTCTGGTTGTGGTCCGCCGTGGCGCATTCCGCAATCATCCGGTCGCAAGCGGACAATACATCCGCTGCGCTCTCAAAGCGCAGAACGACCAGCGCGCCGTGAATCTGCCGGAGATACGGACTCAGGGCCGGCAGCGAGCCACGCTTGCCGGAGTCGCGTGCAAATGAGTCCAGTACCTGTTCGACGTGCCGAAGGTTGGCGAAAATCTCTCTGGCGACCTGCGCGCGCAGCTGCAACGCATCGATTCGCTGGCTCAGGTCGACGCGCAGTCCGGGGGGCGGCTCCCCGGTGGATTTGCCCTTGGCGCAATCGAGGAGCCAGCCGCCCATGATCACGATTTGCTTCTCGAGGTCCGCCTGCGGGTTGATAAAACTGTCGATGATGCTCTCGACGAACAGGAATGCGGACGCCATTTCGACCACCATGAACTGGGTCTGCCTCGGATACGGGTCGGGCAGACGCGTCGAGACGAGGGCGATCACATCGAGCAGCTTGACCAGGTGGTGGTTGCCGAGGTCGCTGGCCCTGGCTTTGAACGAGTTGACCAGCTCACGGAATCGCGATGCGCTCCTCGGCTCTCCAGACACGTACTGCAGCCATGTGGCCTTCAGCACTTCGAGCCGAGAGCGGGCGTCGTTCAGCGCAGGCTGCAGCCAGTCCATGTCGAACGTCATCAGGCGCGCCAGGTCGGGCTCGGGAAAGAGGGCGTCGAGCCGGTAGTGATTCCGGATGCTCATGATCCTGGGCGTTACCGCCTTGCACTTGCCGATTGCATAGAGCACTTCGCGGAGCAATTCCTCGTTTTGGTTTTTCGATCCCGATGCAAGGTCGCGCATCTGGAAATCAATCTTGTTGCAAAGCCCCTTGGCGTTGCCGAGCCAGTCCGCGTCCGGTCCACTGGCCAGTCCGTCGATCAGCCCGGCCGCAACCCACCACAGCGCGCGTGGTTCCGGCAGCACCGAGGCAGCCTGATGCAGCGCGTCGAGCGCCTGCCGCATTTCCTTGAGGCCGTCGGGCCGATTACGCAACCATGCGAGCAATCCGCGCTGGAAGCGCGCGCGCTGCGCCTGCAGGAATTTCGCAAGCTCGTCCTTGGCAAAGATCTTCGCGTCGGGGTGGGGCGGTGCCTGCAGCTCCAAATCGGGGAAAAAGAGTTCACGGTCCGAGGCTTCCGGTTTTCCCTGCAGCTTCTTCAAGTCACGATAGGCGGGAAACAGCCGCAGCGGCACGTTGGCCTGGCCTCGCGCCAGATCGTTGACGAATTCGCGGAGCTCGCGCACCGCCCGGTCGATGACCCCCAGCGCTTTCTTGGTCGGCCGCCCGCTGTTCAGCCGTCCGAAAGTGCCCTCGATCGTTTCGCAGAAGTGTGTCGCGCCCATCAGCCCGACGATGCGCAGCGCGCCGCTCACCTGATGCAGCTGATCCGGACACCCCCGCAGCGCCGCGGTGTCTTCGGGCGCGGCCGAAAACCTGGCGATGTTGTCCCGAACGGCCGTCAGCGCGCTGTCAACCTCGGACTTGATCCAGGACAGGAGGGTGAGGGGGATGTCGGACATGTCTTTCGTCAGCCTACCTTGAAGCCCGCCACCGATTGCTTCAATCCATTGGCGAGCGCCGTCAGCGTTGCGGCGGAGGCGGCCGTCTTCTTGGTTCCCTCCGACGTGAGCTGCGTGACGCCGAGAATCTCCTTCATGCTGACGGCAACCTTGGCAGCGGAGTTTGCCTGCTCCTGGGTGGCTTGCGAGATCGCGCCGATGAGCTCCGCGAGCCGGTTCGAAACCTGCTCGATCTCGCGCAGTGCCCGGTCCGCTTCGTCTGCCGTCTTGGTTCCCTCGACCACCCCCTGCGTGCTGCGCTCCATCGCTTCGACCGCTTCCTGCGTGTCGCGCTGAATGCTTTTCACGATGGCGCTGATGTGCTTGGTCGCCTCCGCGGAGCGCTCCGCCAGCCGCTGCACTTCCTCCGCGACAACGGTGAAGCCCCGTCCCGCTTCGCCTGCGGAAGCCGCCTGGATCGCCGCGTTCAGCGCGAGTACGTTCGTCTGCTCGGTGATGTCGGAAATCAACTGGACGATCTCGCTGATCTCCTGCGAGCTCTCGCCGAGGCGCTTGATGCGTTTGGAGGTACCCTGTATCTGCTCCCGGATGTCGTTCATGCCGCGAATGGCGTTCTGCACGGCTTGCGCGCCCTTTTCCGCCACGCGCAGCGAGGTTTGGGCCACCTTTGCCGAATCGCTGGCGCGTTGCGAAACATCGTTCATCGACTGCGCCATCATCGACACCGATTGGCCGGTTCCCTGGATTTCCACGGCCTGCTTCTGGGCCGCCTCCAGGAGCTGGCTCGTTATGGTCTGCGCCCCCTGCGTCGCCGATGTGACTTGCTGCGCGGCTTCGTTGATGCGTTTCACCAGACGCAGCATTTCGCCGACGGCGTAGTTGATCGAGTCGGCGATCGCCCCGGTGATGTCTTCGGTCACCTTGGCGCGCACCGTCAGATCGCCGCTCGCCAGGTTGCTGATCTCATTCAGCAGCCGCAGGATCGCGTCCTGATTGGCGCGGTTCTGGTGCTCGCTCTCCACGGCTCGGCGCAAGCTGTCATCGAGGTATGCCTTGCCGAGAAGGAGCAGGCTGCCCAGCGCGAGGAGGGTGCTCAGGACCGCGCCCCAAACGAAGTAGCGTTGCGTTCCCATCCCCTGCTGGTAGGCGGCGGCGAGCTCCAGCGGCGCGTTGAGCAGGCCTTCGCTCGCGCCGAAAATGTCACGGCTCGCCTGCTTGGCGCGGGCGAGCGCTTGCATGTTGTCGAGAATGGCCTGCACGCTCTCGGCGAATGGCACGAAGGTCTTCTCCAGCGCGCGGGCGCGGCTCTTGACCTGCTCATCCGAGATCGGCGACACCCCCTCGACCTTTCCCTCTCCCAAAAGCGCCTTCAATGTGCGCAGGTACCCCCGCGTGTTCCCGCCGAGCTGCAGCGCTACCTGCGGATTCGGGTTGTCGGTGGAGAGCAGCCGCACGGCGTTTATGAAATCGAAGTTCGCGGTGTCGGCGAACAGCTGGTGCGAATAGGTGACGGCCCCGTATCTCTCGCGGGCATCGCGCGCGCTGACCATCAGTTCCATGGCCTGCAATGACAACTGGGGCGCGGATCTCGCGATGGTCTCCTCGCGCTTGCGCAGCTCGATCAAGTTTTTTTCCTGCGCCAGGATGAGCGCGATGTTCTTCTGCACGGGGGCCCACTGCGTGTCGAGCGCCAGCAGCATGGGCTGGATCGACTCAGGCGACGCTGCGACCGTCACGCCAAGCTTGCTGCCGCCGCGCGTGAGCAGCTGCAGGTTTTCGACGAATTGGTCCTGGCTCCTTCCGAGCTGATCGAAGGCGAGCGCGCTGCCCTGCACGGCCTGCTGCGCGCTGTTCGCGAGGCGCTGCGATAGCATCTGCATCTCGGTCGCGGTGGAAAGGTACAGGGCGTCCTGTGCCGCCCGGCGGGCGTTGAAATAGACGCATACGGCGCCGACCAGCAGGAAGAAGACCACCAGGCCGATCAGGATCGGCACCCGTCTCCTCACGGTGCCGCGCCCGACCAGCGGCATCCCGCTGGCGGGGGCCTTCGCCGGGGCCGCGGCGGTTGGCTGGCCGGTCCCGCGCGGTTGGGCCCGCCCGCGGTCAACGGGTGGGGGGGCCTTCGGGCTGTCTGCCGGTGAGGCCTTGATCGCGCTTGTGTTAGTTGCCATAGGCTGTCCCTCGATTGTGTGGTCCCTTGCGTGCCCGGGACTTACCGAGCTCCTTGCCCCGCGATGTCACGACGCGACGCCCAGAAAGTCGGGGTGCTGGACAAGCGTCGAGATGTCGAGCTCCTTCCAGCCTCCGCCCTCCGGGTCGGTGAATTCCGCCCTCACCCACGGCCTCGTAGCGCCGCCGTTGGAGCGTTTCTGCAGCTCCGCCGGATTGCGCAAGCCTAGCGACCGGTCGACCAGCAATGCGCTGCCGGTGCGAAAACGCTCGCCGATCAGCAGCAATCGCGATTGATCGGTAATCGATGCCGGTGCGCCGCCGAGAAACGCGGAGAAGTCCACGACGCTGTAGATCCTGCCGCGAATGTTCGTCATACCCTTGAACCACGGACGCGTGAGCGGGACCGGTGTGACCGTGGGCACCGGCATGATTTCGCCGGCATCGGCAAGATCGACCATCCAGTTTTCGCTGCCGACCCGCACGCAGAGCTTCGAGGTCGCGCGGCGGCTTTCCCCGCCGCGCAGGCGCTCCGCCAGCTCGCGCTGGTAGTCCCGTAATGACGTTCTCTCCGCCATCACCCGAGCGCCGCAATCTTCGCCAGCAGTTCAGCCTGGCTCACCGGTTTCACAATGTAGTCCTTCGCGCCCTGCCGCATGCCCCACACCCGGTCCGTTTCCTGGCCCTTGGTGGTGCAAATGATCACGGGGATATGCTTGGTGCTGGCGTCCTTGCTGAGCTCGCGCGTCGCCTGGTAGCCGTTCTGTCCCGGCAACACGATATCCATCAGCACGAGGTCCGGCTGCAGCTGTCTGGCCTTGGCAATTGCTTCCTCCCCGCTCTCGGCGGTGGATACCTGGTACCCCTTCTTCACCAGAATGTCGGTCAGGTACTTCTGGTCGGTCGGTGAATCTTCCACGACAAGTATGTTGCGTATGGGCATGTGATAAGGCCTTTCCGGAAGGGTCACGGTGAAACGGCAGGCGTCTTGAGGTAATCATTGACGGCCCCGACCAGCCCTTCCCTGGTAAACGGCTTGGTGAGGTAGCGGTCCGAACCGGCGAGCCGGCCACGCGCGCGATCGAATACGCCGTCCTTGCTGGACAGCATGATGACCGGGGTGGACTTCAGGTGCGGGTTTTGCTTGATCAGAGCGCACGTCTGGTAGCCGTCGAGTCTGGGCATCATGATGTCGACGAAGATGACTCTCGGCTGGTGGTCGCTGATCTTCGCGAGCGCGTCGAAACCGTCTTCGGCCAGGATCACCTCGAAGCCGGCCTGGCTCAGGAACATCTCCGCGCTGCGGCGGATGGTGTTGCTGTCGTCGATGACCAGGACCTTGATGGGCCCTGTCGGCAATTTGCTCAACGAGGTCGCCTCCCGTGCCTGCGCGCAGCCTGCTGTCATGGTCGCTCAGGTGGCATCGCGCGATCGATACTGCTGTTCCGCCTTGAGGGCGCCTCCCTGGCGATTGAGCGGCAGCACCTGACCGCGGCTACAGTCTACTCCAAATGGACGGAGGCGTCGTACTTAAAAGTCTTGTGACCTTAGCAGCTTATAGTCTGAAATTAATGTGAAATCTGACTCACATGGCTCGAAGAATCGGCAGGTCGCCGCGGCCAGACGGCGCGGGCAGCGGTACGCTCACTGTGCAATGCCTGCGTCAGAACCTGGCGCGGCTCGACCTTCCCGCACGGACCGGGCCTCACCCACGGTTTTCTGCGGCACCCTGCGGGCTGTGTTCGTCGTCAACCGGAAATGCGTCACGGTAAACCCGATGTTCCGGACCAGGAATACCATGACAGCGAAACCAGGATGGAGGAAGGGCTTCCGACACCGTGGCGCGCAGGTCACATGC
>JAHZNX010000134.1 GCA_020028375.1 Betaproteobacteria bacterium
CATCGGCAAGATCCTCCGGCTCGAGCTGCTGGTGCGCAAACGGGATGCGGGCACGGCGATACCGGGCTGCGGAATGCTGGTGGTCAACCCGCCGTGGAAATTCGAAGCCGAGGCGCGGCCGCTTCTCGACTGGATCTGGCGGGCGCTGACGCCCGACGGCGCGGGCGGGGTGAAAGTGGACTGGCTCGCGCCGGAGCAGCGGCCGGCGGGACGGCGGCGCCCGTCATTGTCCAATTCACTATAATGATCCGGGACGACCCGCATCAGCGGCCCGATGACCGAGACCCGATGTGACGTGCTCGTGATCGGCGGCGGCCCCGCCGGATCGACGATCTCCGCCCTCCTCGCGCAGCGCGGTCGTGATGTCGTGCTCCTCGAGAAATCGCGCCACCCGCGCTTCCATATCGGCGAATCACTGCTGCCCTTCAACATGCCGCTGTTCGAGCGGCTCGGCGTCGCCCGGGAAATCGAGGCCATCGGCATGCCGAAGTACGGCGCGGAGTTCGTCTCCCCCGCGCACGAGAAGCCGGTGATGTTCGAATTCGTCAACGCGCTCGATAACTCCTTCCCCTCCACCTACCAGGTGCGGCGCTCGGAGTTCGATCACATCCTGTTCCGCAACGCGGCCCGCAACGGCGCCCGGACGCTCGAGGGCTGCCGCGTGACCGGAGTGGAATTCCGGCCCGGCGGCGCGGACGTCAGCGCGCGGGAGGAAAGCGGCCGCGAGCGCGCGTGGCCGGCGAGATTCGTGGTGGATGCGTCCGGCCGCGACACGTTTCTCGCCAGCCGTCTCGGCCTGAAGCAGCGCAGCCGGAAACACAACAGCGCGGCCATCTACGGGCATTTCTCGGGAGCGGAGCGGCTGCCCGGCCGGGCCGAAGGCAACATCACCATTTTCTGGTTCGAGCACGGCTGGTTCTGGTTGATCCCGCTTGCCGACGGCGCCACCAGCGTCGGAGCGGTGTGCTGGCCCCATTACATGAAATCGCGCACCACCACGCCGCAGCAGTTCCTGCTCGACACGATCGCGCTGTGCCCGGCGCTGGCCGGGCGGCTGCGCCACGCCAGGCTGATCTCGCCAGTGACCGCCACCGGCAACTACTCGTACAGCGCCGGCCGCGCCGCGGGCGCGCACTACATCCTGCTGGGCGACGCGTTTGCGTTCATCGACCCGATCTTCTCGACCGGTGTCTTTCTGGCGATGCACGGCGCCTTCACCGGTGCCGACGCGGTCGAAACCTGTCTCGACCATCCGCGGCGCGCGCGGCGCGCATTGATTACCTACGATGCGGACGTGCGCCGCGGCCTGCGGGTCTTCTCCTGGTTCATTTACCGCATCATGGCGCCCGGCCTGCGCAACATCTTCATGAACCCGAACAACCGGTTCCAGCTGCGCGATGCGCTGCTGTCGGTGCTGGCAGGGAACACCGTTCTGCGTGCGCGGCTCGCGCTGAGGTTGCTCGCGCTGAAAGCCCTGTATTACGTCTTCAGCGCCGGCGACCTGCAAGCAAGCTGGACGGCGTGGAGGAAACGCGGGCAGGCGATACGCGAGCGCGGCGCTGAAACGGTCACATCGGGGCCCGTCGCATGAGCGCCCCGTCGCGCACGCATCTCATCCTCCTTCCGAGCTACAACACCGGCGGCAGGGTCCTGCAGACCGTGTGGGACGCCAGGAGAATCTGGCAGCCGGTATGGGTCGTGGTGGACGGTAGCACCGACGGCACCCTGGAGGCGCTGCGGGCGCTGGCGCGGGACGATTCCCAAATCCGGGTGCTGGCCTTGCCGCGCAACCAGGGCAAGGGCGCCGCGATACTGCATGGTCTGCGACAAGCGGAAGCGGCGGGCTATACCCACGCCATGACGATGGACGCGGACGGGCAGCATCCCACGGACAAGATCCGCGAATTCATGGCGGCGTCCGCGGCCAATCCGGACGCGTTCATCCTCGGGCGGCCGGTGTTCGACGCCAGGGCGCCGCGGGTGCGCGTGCACGGGCGCAAGCTCTCCAACTGGTGCGCGGAGCTGGAAACCCTGGGGGCGGGAATCGGCGATACGCTCTACGGGTTCCGCGTCTACCCCATCGCGCCGCTGCGCGAGATCATGGAGCGACAGCCCTGGATGCGCCGCTTCGATTTCGATGCCGAGGCCGCCGTTCGCCTGTGCTGGCGCGGCGTGCGTCCGATCAACCTGGCGGCGCCGGTCCGCTATTTCCGCCCCGATGAGGGCGGCGTCTCGCACTTCCGCTACCTGCGCGACAACGCGGTTCTCACCTGGATGCACGCCCGGCTCATCCTGGAAGGGCTGGTGCGGCTGCCCTTGCTGCTCGCGCGCCGGCTCGCGAGCCGCTAGAGCCGTTAAGGGTCAGACTCGACTTTCCGACGATGTAACGCGTAGACAGATTGAATGGAAAGTCGAGTCTGACCCTTAACGCTTAAGCAGCCGTCAGATCATCCCGCCGTTGATGGAAATCACCTGCCCGGAGATGTAGCTGGCCTGCTCGGACGCGAGGAATCCCACCAGCGCGGCCACTTCCTCCGGCGTGCCGGCGCGCTTCATCGGCACCAGCTGCTCGATCTTCTCCTTCGGAAACACGCCCTCGCTCATGGGCGTGGCGATGATGCCCGGCGCGACCGCGTTAACAGTGATCCCGCGGCTCGCGAGCTCGATCGCGAGGGACTTCGTCGCGCCGTGGAGGCCGGCCTTGGCCGCGGCGTAATTGGCCTGGCCGCGGTTGCCGGTAATCCCCGCGACGGAGGTGATGTTGATGACGCGGCCCCAGCGCGTGGCCATCATCGGCAGCAGCAAGGGCTGCGTCACGTTGAAGAACCCGTTCAGGGACACGTCGATCACGCGCGACCATTGCGCGGGCTTCATGGCGGGCATGACGGCGTCGTCGTGGATCCCGGCGTTGTTGACGACGACCTGGACCGCTCCCGCGTCGAGCACGTCCTTCAGCGCCGCCGCGGCCCGCTCCCGGTCGGCCACGTCGAACGCCACCGCCTGCGCGCTCCCGCCGCCGGCGGCGATCTCGGCCGCGAGCCGCTGCGCCTCCTGCAAGCGACTGTTGGCGTGCACGACGACGTGCAGGCCGTCGGCCGCGAGCCTGCGGCAGATCGCCGCGCCGATGCCTCCGCTGCCGCCCGTCACCAGCGCGCGCTTCATGCTGCGGCTCCCGCCATCCCTCATCCCATGCCCTTCTCCCGAGAGGAGAAGGGAAACTCGAGCCTCCCCTCTCCGCTTGGGAGAGGGGCGGGGGTGAGGGATGGAGGGGCGGGGGTGAGGGGTTCGAGCACAACGAGCGCCTGCCCGCTCAACACTTCCACCTCCCCGACCCGCAGCTTGAAGCGATAGATCACGTGCGCGCCGTCCCCCGCAACCTGCTCGGCCTCGACGACGAGCTCGCCCGCGAGGTCGTCGAGACGGCTCCTGCGGCACTCGAGGTCCCTCAGGCTCGCCAGGTAGCCCGCGCGCGGCCTGCCGCCTACCTTGCCGGCAAGGCCGCCGTGAACGGCCATCGCCTGCGCCGCATACTCGACGCCGCACACCGCCGGCAGCTGTCCCTCCGCGCGCAGAGGATTGTCGCCCGCCCGATGACTGCGGCTCACGCAGACGATGCGGCTTGCATCCCACTGGAGGACACCGTCGAGCAGGCACATGGCGCCGCTGTGCGGAATCAGGCTCGCGATCTGCGCGCGCGTCACGAGCATGGGCCGACCGCGACGCGCAGGTGGGTTCCCGCAACGTATTCCAGCATGACCGTCTCGCGCATGCCGCGCGCGAGTGCCGCCAGCAAGGGCAGGCACCGCGCCGCCGGCACACCCGTCCTCAACGCTTCCAGCCCGGGGTCATCCATGCGCGCAGCCGCAGCATTCTGCGGCACGAACGCAACGTCGAGGACCGCGATGGCGCGTGCGGTCGCCCGCGGCGTGAGCACGAGGGCCGCGCCGAAGCTCGCGCCCAGCGGGCGCACCGCGTTCAGCGGCTCCGGGTAGGGGTGATCGTAGACGATGAGCGCGACCGGGTCGCCGTCGACGGCAATCTGCGACGCCGCGTCGAGCAGGCCCGCCGCGGCGCTGGCGTCATAGCAGCACAGGCTTGTCGAGGGCGCGTGCGAACGCGTCGCGATGCTCCAGTAGCCAGCCGCGGCGTTGTGCACCGAGTTGTGAAAGCGCGTCGGCGAGACCTGGCGCTCGGGTCCGGCGAGCGCCTCGCACATCAAATGCACGTTGTCGCAGTCCCCGCCCGACGATGCAAACACCGTCGCCACCTCCGCGGCATCGCGTCCCGCGCCGGCGAACGCTTCGAGTCCGGCGGCAAGCGCGAGCTTCACCGGCGTGCCGGCGCGGCGCCGCTCGGCAGCGGGGAGCCAATCGCTCGCGCCGACGGCAGTAGGCGCGGGGCGGTAGGGTTGCTCTCCCGCGAGCACCCGCCGGCCTGCCGCCCAGCCCTGCAGGCCGGGCCCGACCAGCCCCACGCCCTCGACAAACACGTGCATCATGGCGCGGCTCCAAGCACGAGGCTGCAGTTGCTGCCGCCGAAGCCGAAGGAGTTGCTGAGCGCCCGGCGCACCCGGCCTTCGCGGTTCGCGACGAGGTAGTTGCACCTGACCTCGGGGTCGACGGCGCGGGTGTTGGCGCTGCCGGGCATGAGGTCGTGCCCGATCGAAAGGATGCAGATGATCGCCTCCGTGACGCCGGCGGCGCCGAGCAGGTGCCCGGTCGCGCCCTTGGTCGAGCTGCACGGCGTCACCGCATTGAACAGATCCGACACCGCGCGGTCCTCGGCCGCATCGTTGGTGCGGGTGCCGGTGCCGTGGAGATTCACGTAGTCGACGTCGGACGGGCCGAGCCCGGCGGACTCGAGCGCGCGCGTCATGGCGAGCTTCGCGCCCAGCCCTTCCGGGTGCGGGGTGGACATGTGATGGGCGTCGCTGCTCTCGCCGATGCCAAGCAGCGCCGCGGCGGCCCCCGCGGCCGCGGGCTTCCGCTCGAGCAGCGCGAATCCCGCGCCCTCGCCGATCGAGATGCCGTCGCGCTCCGCATCGAAGGGACGGCACGGCCCGCGCGCGGTCAGCTCCAGGGAATGGAACCCGTATAGCGTGGTGAGGCATAGCGAATCCACCCCGCCCACCACCGCGGAGTCGCAGATGCCGGCGGCGATCATGCGCGCGGCGTTGCCAAACACCTTTGCGGTCGAGGAGCACGCGGACGACACGACGCATGCCGGACCTTCCAGCGCCAGGTAGCGCCGCACGAAGTCCGCGAGCGAGAAGGTATTCTGGGTCTCGGCGTAGCGGAAGTCCGGCGGCAGCGCGCCGGAGCGCGGGTCGCGCCTGCGGTAGGCGAGCTCGGTCTCGAGGATGCCGGAAGTGCTCGTGCCCACGAAAACGCCGATGCGCGCGGCGCCGTAGCGCTCCCGGGCGGCGGCAACTGCGCCCGTGAAGCCGTCGGTGTCGAGTCCGAGCTGCGCGAGCCGGTTGTTGCGGCAGTCGTAGGCGGCCAGATCGGAGCGTATGCGCACCTGCTCCAGGCCGGCAACGCGCCCGATCCAGCTCTCGAGCGCGACGGTCTCGAAGTCGCAGGGCGCGAGCCCCGAGCGCCGCTCGCGGATCGCCCCGGTGACCGCCTGCGCCCCCGCCCCCAGGCAGTTCACGACCGAGTAGCGGCTGATCGCAAGCGGCTGCACGGCGGAATTCTAACCTCTGATCCCCTTCCGCGCCGTGAACAGTACGTTCGCGAAGGGCGTGCCCTGGCTCATGGGCTCGGAGCTGACGGCAAATCCGAGTCCTTCGAGCGACGCTCGCCAGCGGCGCGCGCCGCGGAAATGCAGTGGGCCGAAATCGCCCCGCGCCGCGGCGGTGATGCGCTCGCTCCATCGCGTCACCTCGAACGCGACGCCGCCATCCGCATCGGCCTCGCGCAGCAGCAGCATCCCGCCGGGATCGAGCGTGTCCGCTGCCTTTGCCAGCAGGCGGTCCTGCTGCTGCTCGCTCTGGTAGTGCATGACGTCGAGCATCACGATGGCGGCGCACCGCGGGAACGCTGCTTCGCGCGCGTCGCCGAGCTCGATGCGCGCGTGCCCATCGAGCACGCGGCGGGCCGCCTGCACCCGGTCCCGGCGCAGGTCGATCCCGTTCAGTTCCAGAGCGAGCGGCGGCGCCGGCCAGCCCCGCGGCCAATCGCCGTCGCGGTAGTGCTCGCGGGCGGCGACCAGCAGCGACAGCAGGACGCCCTGTCCGCAACCCACGTCGAGCAACCGGCCGCGGGCGGGCAGCAGGCCGCGCCGCAGCAGCGAGAACAGTACCGGGTCGTAGCGCAGCTTGCCGCGGGCGAACTGCCAGTAATAGAACCCCGCGCCCAGGTAGGGAGACCCCGCCCTGAGGTAGGGACGGGTCGCGGCG
>JAHZNX010000135.1 GCA_020028375.1 Betaproteobacteria bacterium
GCGAGGATGTCTTCCTTGGTGAAGAACCGCGAGTAGCTCTGGCCTTCGATCTCGGCCCCCGCGTATCCTAGCAGCCGCTCCGCCCCGATATTCCAGCTCCTGACCGCGCCGCTGCCGTCGAGCTGGCACACGGCGCAATCCGTGATGTATTCGGTCATCAGCCGGAACCGCTGCTCGCACAGGTATTGTGCTTCCTTGATCGTCTCGAACTGGCGGACCTCCTCTCTCAGCGCCTGCGCTTCATGCGTGACGAGCTTGAGGCGGTCGATCTGCTCCTTGAGCGAGCCCACCATGAGCGCGATCACCGGGCAGGCGACCACGATCACCATCATCTGCCGCCAGTCGAGCTCCGAGTAACGGAAGGGATAGAGGGGGTGCGAAAACAGTACCAACGAGCAGAACAGGACGATGGCGGAGCTCAGCATGCCGGCCATGCCTCCCGCGAGATAGGTTGAGGCGGCGACCGTGAACAGCAGCAGCAGGCCCGGATCGGTGATGGCGCCCATCCCCCGCCACAGAACCCCGACCACGAGGACCGACAGCAGCGTAACGACGCCGGATCCCAGATATCGCACCCAATGGGATGAGCGTCCCAGCAGCGAGTCGGCGACCCATTCCTGTAGTGGCATAGCTTTCCGAGCGACGATTTTCCGTCACCACGCGCAAAAAGCCGGACACTTGGCCCCCGCAAGGGCCGTGTCTGCGGCAATAGGGAAAAGCTACGCAATAACGGTGCCAGAGTGCTGGCCCGTGGCGGCGCCGCTGCCTGGCAGCGGCAATTGCCCCTTGAAGGCCCGCCGACCCGCAAGGGTAACGAGGCTTCAGACGCGTTCGAGGATCGCCGCCATGCCCTGCCCGCCCCCGATGCACAGGCTGACAAGGGCGTAGCGGCCACCCGTGCGCTGCAGCTGGCGCGCGGCGGTCAGGGCGAGCCGCGCTCCCGAGGCTCCAAGGGGATGACCGACGGCAATCGCACCCCCGTTGGGATTGACCCGGCTGTCGTCAAACGCGATGCCGAGCCCCTTCAGGCAAGCCAGCACTTGCGCGGCAAACGCTTCGTTGATCTCGATGATGTCCATGTCCTTCAACGCAAGGCCACTCCGCGCGAGCGCCTTCTTGGAGGCCGCGACCGGGCCGATGCCCATGATCTGGGGCGGCACGCCGGCCGCCGCGCTGGCGATCACGCGGGCGAGCGGTTTCACTCCCGCCTTCTCGCCAGCTGCTTTCGAGCCGAGGAGTATCGCCACCGCGCCGTCGTTGACGCCGGAGGCGTTGCCGGCGGTGGTGACTCCGCCCTCGTAGAGCGGCCGCATCCTGGCGAGCGCGTCGAGGTCGGTGCCCGGCCGCGGATGCTCGTCTTCCGACACCGGGGGCACCGGGCCCTTGCGCGTGGGCGGCATTTCGACCCCCGCGATCTCTCCGGTGAAGAAGCCCTCGCCCTTGGCGATGCTGTAGCGCTGTTGCGAGCGCAGGGCGAAGCGGTCCGCCTCATCGCGCTTGATCTCGTATTGACGCGCCAGCGTGTCCGCGGTCTGCGGCATCTGGTCGTCGCCGAACTGCTTGACCAGTTTGGGATTGGAGAAGCGCGGCCCGATCGTGCTGTCGTAGAGCCTGATATCGCGTGCGAACGCGGATTCGGCGCGGCTCATGACGAGCGGCGAGCGGCTCATGCTCTCCACGCCGCCGGCCAGGTAGACATCTCCCTCGCCGGCCGTGATCGCGTGGGCGGCGTGCACCACGGCGCCCAGGCCGCTCGCGCAGTTGCGCTGGAGCACGGTTCCGGGGATCTCGATCGGCAGGCCGGCCACGAGGCCCGCATGGCGCGCCACGCAGCGGCTGTCCTCCCCGCCCTGGTTGGCGCAGCCGACGACGATGTCCTCGATCTGCTCCGGCTTGAAGGCGGTCCTTTTCATGAGGTTGCGCATCGCGTCGGCGAGCAGATCGTCGGGGCGCACCTTGGCGAGCACGCCGGCATGGCGGCCGAACGGCGTGCGCAGCCCTTCGTAGAGATAGGCATCGAGCATGGCAGTCTCCTTTCAGGACATCGTGACGAGCGCGGGTCTTGGAGCCCCTAACACAATGAAACACGCGTGCGTTGCGAGCCAAAATTGGTGATGACGCGAAGGACGGCGCAGGTCATATGTCGATATGGCCAAGCCGGCCGACAAAGTGTCCCGCGCAGGGCGGAGCAGGTTCCAAGCGTCGTGTGCTTGGATGCGACCCCGGAGCGGGACATTAGAGCGCCATAATGCGCGGGACTCACACGCGCCTATGCGGTCGCATCCCCGCAAGCGGGGCCCCTGCTCCACGCTCCGGCGCGTCGCCGATTTTGGTCGCAACCCCGGCGCAGGCATCTGAATATCCAATGCTAATCCAGGGGCTGGCACGAGTTTTGGCCCATGGCTTTGTCGCTCGCCTTGCTAATATCGACATATTGGCTGCGGCTCGCTTCGCGCCCTGAGCCAAAATCGTGACAGCGCATCGCGCGTTTCATTGTGTTAGGGGCTCCTAGGGTTCCGGGGTCAGCAGCGACACGCCCAGTTTTGCGCGGCGGGTGAGCCAGATATTGGGGCGGTAGCGCGGGTCGCCGTAAATGCGGTGCATGGACGACAACACCTTGTATACGCGGTCCGGTCCCAGAACGTCGCCGAACCGGAACGGGCCGTTCGGATAATTGAGTCCGAGCGTCACCGCCTTGTCGATGTCAGCTGGCTCCGCGGTGCGGCTTTGCGCGATCGAGCAGCCGATGTTGACGATCATGGCCACGATCCGCTGCGCGATGAAGCCGGGGCTGTCGCGGCATACCGTGACCGGCACGCCGTCGGCGGCGAGCAGTCCGTGTGCCGCGTCACGATAGGCGGCGCCGGTTACCGGCGTGCCCATCAGGGTGCGGCGCTTGACCATGGGGAACAGGGCATCGACCGCTACCGTGCGTTTGGGATCAAGTCCCTGTTCCACCGCGCAGGTGGTGGCATCCTCTCCGATGGGGGTTACCAGGATGAGCGCCCCGGAGCTCGGCTTTGCTGCAGTTTCGCGGCGCGCGCCCAGCTTGCTCAACAATTCGGCGAGGGCAGCATGGCCGTGCGCCTCGACCGGGCTCACCCAGACACTCTCGGGACGCGCTGCGGGCACACGCGGCTCGGCCGGGACGAGCGGCTTCATCTCGGCGTCGTAATCGTAGAACCCGCGCCTGGACTTGCGCCCCAGCACCCCGGCCTCGTAGCGGCTGCGCATGATGAGGTTGGGCCGGTAGCGCGGCTCCTCGAAAAACTGGCGATAGATCAGCTCGGACGCGGGCTGCGTCACGTCGAGCCCGGTCAGCTCCATCAGCTCGAAAGGACCCATGCGGAAACCCCCGACGTCGCGCATCACGCGGTCCACGTCGGCAAAGCCGGCGACTCCCTCGTATACGAGATGCGCCGCCTCCAGCGTGAAGCCGCGCCCGACCTGGTTGACGAGGAAACCGGGCGCATCCTTCAGCCGCACCGGCTCGCGGGTCATGCGGCGGCCCACCGCCATCAGCGCCTCGCCCACCCACTCCTCGGTCCGCAGCCCGTCGATCACCTCCACCAGCTTCATCAGCGGCACCGGGTTGAAGAAATGGAAGCCGGCAAAGCGCTGCGCCGTCTTGAGCTTCGAGGCAATAGTGGTGACGGAGAGCGAGGACGTGTTGGTTGCGAGTATGCAGTCCGGCGTGACCACGGCCTCGAGCTCGGCGAACAGCTTCTGCTTGGCCTCGAGGTTCTCGACGATGGCCTCGATCACGACCTGGCAGGATTTCATCTCCGCCGGCCCGCCGACGATCCTGATGCGGTCGACCGCTCCCACCGCCTCGTCCCTCGTCATCGCGCCCTTTTCCGCCGCCCGCGCGAACATCTTCTCGATGAATCCGCGCGCCTCCTCGGCCGCGCCCGGCCGGCTGTCGCTCATCAGCACCTGCATGCCGCCCGCCGCGGCGACCTGGGCGATACCCCGTCCCATCGCGCCGGTCCCGATCACACCGACCGTGAGGTCGCGACGGTTCGCGTCAAATGGCATGGCGTCGTTCCGGGGTCGTCATGTGATCTGGCGGCGCCGTGCTCCCTACGCCGCCACCTGCATCAGCGGCCTTTGAACTGCGGCTTGCGCTTCTCCATGAAGGCGGCCTGCCCTTCGCGGTAGTCCTCGCTCGCGAAACAGGCGTCCACCCCGCTCTGGCACAGGACGAGATCGCGCTCCACGGGGTCCTTCAGCAGCTCGACCAGCGAGCGCTTCACCGCGGCGACGGTAAGCGGAGCATTGCGGGCGATGGTGCGCGCATAGTCCTCGACGAAGCTCTCGAGCTCGATGCCCGGCACTACCCGGTTGAGCAGCCCCATTTGCAGCGCCTCCTGCGCGGTGAACTGGCGGGCGGTAAAGAAAATCTCGGCGGTGTACGCAGGCCCGACAATGGAGGCGAGGCGATTGATGCCTTCGAAGCGATAGCCGAGACCGAGGCGCGCCGCCGGCACGCCGAAGCGGGCATCGTCCGCGGCGATGCGCAGGTCGCAACCCACCGCGATTGCCGTGCCACCCCCGATGCAATAACCCCGGATCATCGCGATCGTCGGCTTCGCGCATTCCCGCAGCGCCTGATTCGCGGCATCGGCCACCGCGTTGTATTCCCTTACCGCTTCCGCGCTGCTGCGCTTCTCCTTGAACTGGGAGATGTCCGCGCCGGCGCTGAACGCCTTTTCGCCAGCGCCCCGGAAGACGATCACGCGCACCTCGGGATCCCTCGCGTACGTGTCAAGCACGACCCCCAGCGACTGCCACATTTCGTACGAAGTCGCGTTGTGGCGCTCGGGATTGTTGAAGACGATCCAGCCGATCGCGCCGTCCTTCCTGGCGATCAGCTTGTCGGTGAGGGATTGCAGTGGTACGGCGGGATCGTTCATCGTTCATGAACTGCGCGTGCAGGCCTGCGGGCCTCAGCGCAACACCAGCACCGGAACCCTGGAGTGCAGCAGCACCTTGGAGGTTTCGCTGCCGAGCAACAGGCTCGACAGGCCGCGGCGGCCGTGCGAGGCCATCATGATGAGATCGCACTTCTTTCTCCGCGCCGTCGCAATGATCTCCTGATACGGCAGGTCGCTCGCCGCGGTCAGCGTCGCGCAGCGCACCCGCTTCGACCGCGCCGCGCGCGCGATCGCGTCGAGCATCTTGCTCGCCCGCACCCGCGCCTCGTCATCGAGGCGCTTCTTCAGGGCGGGGCTCATCGGCGCAAAGCCCTCGTCCGCGAAAGGCTTGAATTCGGGCACGACATGCAGCGCCGTCACGCGCGCCCCGATCCTCCCCGCGAACCGGATGCCGCTCGCGACGGCCCGATCCGACAGCTTGGAGCCATCGGTCGGCAACAAGATGTGCTTGAACATCGCCCCTCCGTGCAGTGACGCCTTCTAATGCGTCTTGGCCAGCCGGTGGCCCGGGACCGGCAGCGCGACGACTTCGATGCCCTCCTCGCGCAGCGAGTCGACCTCGTCGCGCGATGCGGTGCCACGTATCCTGCGCTCGGGCGCTTCGCGATAGTGAATCTTGCGCGCCTCCTCGGGGAACGCCGTCCCGACGTCTTCCGTGTGGCTGATGACGTGCTCGATCACCTTCGACATCAGGTCGGCGCCGACATTGGCGTACTGCTGCGCGCCCGGAGATGCAGATTCCGCGAGCGGCACACGCTCCTTGCCCGCGGTCCGGATGTGTGACGCGTGCGGCAGCCGCGCGATACCGGAGTTACCGCACAACGGGCAGCTCACGAGCTTGCGACCGGTCTGATGCTCGAAATCTGCGCTCGAGGCGAACCAGCCCTCGAAGCGGTGGCCGTTCTCGCACCCGAGATCAAACACGATCATGAAAAACCTCGACCCCTGTCAACCTGGTGGGCGAGACCGGACTCGAACCGGTATGGCTTGCGCCGAGGCATTTTAAGTGCCTTGTGTATCCCAATTCCACCACTCGCCCGACATCCTGTCCTTTGGCCGGCCCCTGCAGCCCGCCGCCAACGGTATCTGACGAGACGTTCCTGTCGCTGGCGTCAGCAGCCATACTACCGCAATAAAACCTGGAGGCGGGGGTCGGAATCGAACCGGCGTCCACGGCTTTGCAGGCCGCTGCATGACCACTCTGCCACCCCGCCGACGAAACCTTCAAACAGAAAAGGGAAAACGGAGTTTCGGCGGAGGCTGACCGTTTTGCCTCCGCCAAAGCCATACCTGAGGTGGAGGCTAACCATCAAGTTAGCCAGAGCCAAAACGGAGCAAACTCCGTTTTCCCTGAAATTCTGGAGCGGGAAACGAGTCTCGAACTCGCGACCTCAACCTTGGCAAGGTTGCGCTCTACCAACTGAGCTATTCCCGCGTTTCGTATGAAAAATTATAGGTCAGG
>JAHZNX010000136.1 GCA_020028375.1 Betaproteobacteria bacterium
GGCTGCGCACGCCAGCCCCTCGGTGCGGCGCTTCGCCCGCGAGCTGGGCGTGAACCTCGCGCGCGTGAGGGGCACGGGGGCGAAGGAGCGCGTGCTCAAAGACGACGTCCAGAACTACGTCAAGAGCGAGCTCACGCGGCCACGCGCCGCCGAGAGTGGGGCGGGACTCGGCCTGCCCCCGCTGCCGCAGGTGGACTTCGCGAAGTTCGGCGCGGTCACCACTCAGGCGCTCTCCCGCATCAAGAGGCTCTCGGGCGCGAACCTGCACCGCAACTGGGTCACGATTCCGCACATCACCCAGCACGACGAGGCCGACATCACCGAGCTCGAGGAATTCCGCAAGATCCAGGTCGAGGAGGCGAAGAAGCAGGGCATCCGCTTCACCATACTGTGCTTCCTGCTCAAGGCCGTGGTCGTGGCGCTCAGACAGCAGCCCGAGTTCAATGCATCGCTTGCGGCCGACGGCGAGAACCTCGTCCTCAAGCAGTACTTCCACATCGGAGTCGCGGTTGACACGCCGAACGGCCTGGTGGTGCCGGTGATCCGCGACGTGGACAAGAAGGGGGTGATGGAGCTCGCGAAGGAACTGGGCGAAATCAGCGCGCGCATGCGCGCGGGCAAGATCGCGCCCGCCGACCTTCAGGGCGGCTGCTTCTCGATCTCGAGCCTGGGCGGCCTGGGCGGCTCCCATTTCACGCCCATCATCAATGCGCCGGAGGTGGCGATACTCGGCGTCGGCAAGTCGGTAACGCGCCCGATGTGGAACGGAAAGGAATTTGTTCCACGGCTGATGCTGCCGTTGTCGGTTTCGTACGACCACCGCGTGATCGATGGCGCGCAGGGCGCGCGTTTCATCGCATTCCTGAGCTCGGTGCTCACCGACATCCGCCGCCTGGTACTGTGACGACCGCGAAGCGCTTGAGCGTCGTGCAGTTTCCTCTTCCCTCATTCCTCATACTTCATCCCTTGGGCGGTTGAAGCATGTCAACCGCCCCCATCGGGATCCTCGGCGGCACGTTCGACCCGATCCACTACGGGCACTTGCGCCTGGCGGAGGAACTCGGCGAGAGACTGCGCCTCGAAGAGGTGCGCTTCGTTCCGAGCGGCACGCCGCCGCACCGCAGCGCGCCCGCCGTGACGGCCGATCACCGCCTGGCGATGACGCGGCTCGCGGCGGCGGACAACGCGCGCTTCTCGGTCGACGAGCGCGAGCTGCGCCGCGCCGGGCCCGGCTACACCTTCGACACGCTGAAGGAGCTGCGCTCGAACCTGGGGGATGCGCGGCCGCTCGCGCTGCTCCTCGGCGCCGACGCCTTCCTGGAGTTCGCGACCTGGCACCGCTGGCGCGAGATCTTCGGGCTCGCGCACGTCGCCGTCGCGCACCGCCCGGGATTCCCGGTCGAGCGCTGGACGGAGCGCATGCCCGAGCCGCTCGCGCGCGAATATTCGGGCCGCCTCATGCAGCAGCCGCTGGCGATCCACCTCGCGCCGGCGGGCGGCATCATCGTCGTCCCGTTTACTGCGCTCGAAATCTCGGCGACCGCGATCCGCGACATGTTGCGCGCGGGCGCGAGCCCCCGTTATTTGCTCCCCGCCGCGGTTCTCGACTATATTCGGTCGCACGGATTGTATTCATAGGATGAGGGCCGATACGCTCGCCAAGGCCGCAGTCGCGGCGCTGGAAGACATCAAGGGACGCGATATCCTGGTGCTGGACGTGAGGAAGATGACGCCGCTGTTCGACAGGATCATCATCGCGAGCGCGGATTCCACCCGCCAGGTCCGGGCGCTTTCGATCCACCTTCAGGAGCAATTGAAGGCGCGCGGCGCGCGCATACGCGGCGTGGAAGGCGGGCGCGGAGCCGACTGGATGCTGATCGACCTCGGCCCGGTCATCGTCCACATCATGCTGCCCGCCGTGCGCAAGTATTACAACCTGGAGGAGCTGTGGGCGCCGCCGCGGACGCGGCGCCGGCGCGCGCGCGCCGCGTCCTAGAGCGCCAGCGATGAAATTCCTGGTCGTGGCGGTCGGCCATCGCATGCCGGCATGGGTCAACGCCGGATTCGCCGAGTACGCGGGCCGCATGCCGCGCGAAGCCCGTATCGAGCTCGTCGCCATCAAGCCCGTCGCGCGCGGCGGGCCGCTGCAGACCATGCTCGAGGCGGAAGGCAGGCGCATCCTCGCCGCGCTGCCGGCGGATTGCGTCCGGGTGGCGCTCGACGAGCGGGGCGCCCTGCTCGGCACCATGGACCTCGTGCGGCGCATCGAGCGGTGGCGGCAGGCGGGCCGCGACGTCGCCTTCGTCGTGGGCGGAGCAGACGGGCTGCCCGAGAGCGTGAGGAAATCAGCGCATCTGGCATGGTCGCTCTCGCCGCTTACGCTGCCCCACGGGCTCGCGCGCGTGATGCTTGCCGAGCAGCTTTATCGGGCGGTGTCGATATTGCACAATCACCCGTACCATCGAGCGTAACGGGGCATGCGTAATGGGTAATACGCGAAAATGAGCGTCCGGGACAAGAGCATCTACCTCGCGTCCCGCAGTCCGCGGCGGAGGGAGCTCCTCAAGCAGATCGGCGTGCCGTTCGAGCTGCTGCTGCTGCGCGAGGACCTGCGGCGCGGGGCGGACGTGGACGAAACGCCGCTGCCCGACGAGTCGCCCGGCGTGTACGTGCTGAGGATGGCGGGCGCCAAGGTGAACACGGCACTGCGCCAGATCGCCGTCCGGGGCCTGCCCCAGAAACCCGTGCTCGCGGCCGACACCACGGTGGTGTTCGACGACCGGATCATCGGCAAGCCGCTGAACGCGGGGGACGCCACGCGCATCCTGCGTGCGCTGTCGGGGCGCGAGCACCAGGTGCTCACCGCGGTGGCGCTGGCGCTGAGGGAGCAGATTGAGGCGCAGATCTCGGTGTCGAGCGTCTGGTTCCACGAGCTGACCGATGCCGACATCCGGCGCTACGTCGCGACCGGCGAGCCGCTCGACAAGGCCGGCGCCTACGCCATCCAGGGGCGGGCGGGCGCGTTCGTGACGCGCATCGCGGGCAGCTACTCCGGTATCATGGGACTGCCGCTCGCGGAAACCGCCGAGCTGCTGATGCGATTCGACATCCCCCTGTGGTGAGCGCGCGTGGCCGTCACCGAGGAAATCCTGGTCAACGTGACGCCGCAGGAAACGCGGGTGGCGGTGATCGAGCAGGGCGTCACGCAGGAAGTGCACGTCGAGCGCGCTTCCTCCCGCGGCCTGGTCGGCAACATCTACATGGGGCGCGTTACCCGGGTCCTGCCCGGGATGCAGTCGGCGTTCATCGACGTCGGCGGCGAGCGCGCCGCCTTCCTGCACGTCGCCGACATCCGGGGCGTTCCGCGGAACGGAGACGCCGCGCGGCCGATCGAGCGGCTGCTTTCCGAGGGGCAGAACCTGCTGGTGCAGGTGGTGAAGGACCCGATCGGCACCAAGGGCGCGCGGCTGTCGACGCAGCTCTCGATCGCCGGGCGTTTCCTGGTCTACCTGCCGCAGGAATCGCACATCGGAATCTCCCAGCGCATCGAGGACGAGGAAGAGCGCACGCACCTGCGCGAGAAGCTGCGCCAGCTGCTGCCGCCGGAGGATACGGGCGGCTACATCATCCGCACCGTGGCCGAGACCGCGTCCGACCGCGAGCTCAAGTCCGATCTCGACTACCTGCATCGCCTGTGGGGCGGCATCCAGGAGCGGGCCGGCACCGCCGAGCCGCGCGCCTTGATTTACCAGGATCTCGGCCTCGGCCTGCGAGTGCTGCGCGATTTCGCCCACGAGGAGACTGCGCGCATCCTGGTGGACTCGCGCGAGACCTGCCGGAAAATGCTCGAGTTCGGGCAGGACTTCACGCCCGGCGTTGCCGAGCGGGTCGAGCACTACAATGGCGAGCGCCCTCTATTCGACCTCTACGGGGTCGAGGACGAGATCGAAAAGGCGCTCGCCCGGCGCGTCGATCTCAAATCGGGCGGCTATCTCGTCATCGACCAGACCGAGGCGCTTACCACCATCGACGTCAACACCGGCGGCTTCGTCAGCGGGCGCAGCTTCGACGACACCGTCTTCAGGACCAACCTCGAGGCGGCGCAGGTCATCGCGCGGCAGCTGCGGCTGCGGAACATCGGCGGCATCGTCATCATCGACTTCATCGACATGGACACCGAGGAGCACCGGAACGCGGTGCTCAACGAGTTCCGCAAGGCGCTCGCCCGCGACCGCACGCGCATGACGGTGAACGGCTTCACCGGGCTCGGGCTGGTCGAGATGACCCGCAAGCGCACGCGCGAGTCGCTCGCCCAGGTGCTGTGCGAGCCGTGCGCGGTGTGCGGGGGCCGCGCGCGCCTGAAGACGCCGCAGACGGTGTGCTATGCGATCCTGCGCGATCTCCTGCGCGAGGCGCGGCAGTTCAACGCGCGCGAGTACCGCATCCTTGCCTCGCAGCCGGTGATCGACCTCCTGCTCGACGACGAATCGCAGGCGCTCGCCCTGCTCTCGGACACGATCGGCAAGCCGGTGTCGCTGCAGGCCGAGACGGCCTACAGCCAGGAGCAGTACGACATCATACTTACGTGACGGCTGACGAGTGATGGGTGAAGGGCGACTTCGCCTTCACTCAAGTTTTCCCAGCTTCGTCACGAGTTCCGGGCCGCCGGTAATTTCGAGGACCTTGCGCCGTCCGGTCGCGCCGTGCCGGATGACGATCGCAGAGCTCGGAACACCGAGTGTCTCGCCCAGGAATTCGACCAGCGCGGCATTCGCCTTGTTGTCTACCGCGGGCGCGGCGACCTTGATCTTCAGCGCATCGCCGTACAAGCCGACGATTTCGTCGCGCCGGGCGTTGGGTTGTACGCGAACCGTGAGCGAAATCCGCCGCGACGCGGCGTCGTAGGATAGCCAGCCCTGCCCTCGACCCACGAGCCACGCCTCTTGCGGCTAGAGAAGCCGGCCGACCGCCGCTTCCAGGTAGGCGACCGGCAGCATCAGAAGCAGCTGGATGAGCACCAGCACGAACAACGGCGACAGGTCGACGTTGCCGATCGGCGGCACGCGGCGCTGGAACACCCGTAGGAAGGGGCGGGTCATGCTGTTCGCGAGCGGCATCAGCGGGCTGTAGGGGCTCACCCACGACAGCACCACCTGCACGATGACAGCGGCCATCACGACGTAGAGCCCGATCTTCAGAATCATCACCAGCGCGAGCAGCGCGGCCGCGGCAATCGTCTGTCCGGCGGCCGGCCCGAGCCCGTAGTCCTTGATCTGCAGCACCAGCAGGATTTCCGCGAGTTGCACGAGCCATGCGAGCACCAGCGTCGAGAGATCGAGGCCCCACAGTCCCGGGACGAGCCGCCGCGCCGGCCTGACCATGAAATCGGTCAGCGCCCGCAGGAATTCCGACAGCGGGTTGCGGTGCGGCGCGCGCGCCCACTGCAAGTAGAAGCGCAGCAACAGCGCCACCACGAACAGGCCGAACAGGGTGTTGACGAGAAAGATCAGCGCGTTGGAGAGCATGCGCAGCTAGTCTTTGCCGAGCTCTTCGCCGAGCTCGCGCGAGCGCTCCGCCGCGGCCTTGACGGCGCGCACGATGGCGTGCTGCACACGATCGGCTTCCATGGAGACGAGCGCCCGCTCAGTAGTGCCGCCCTTCGAGGTGACCCGGCCGCGCAGAGTCCCGGGCGGCTCGCCGGAATGCGCCGCCAGCTTGAGCGCGCCCGAGAATGTCTCGTGCGCAAGCCGATGCGCGGCGTCGGCGGCGAGCCCCAGCTCGCGCGCGGCGCGCTCCAGGGCCTCGACGAAGTAGTAGACATAGGCGGGTCCGCTTCCGGAGACGGCGGTGACGGCATCGAGATCGTCCTCGCGGTCGACCCAGAGCGTCGACCCGACGGCGCCGAGTATTCTCTGCGCGGCCGCGCGCCCCGCGGCGTTCACGCCGCTCCCGGCGTAGAGGCCGGAGATGCCGGCGAGGGCGAGCGCCGGGGTGTTGGGCATCACCCGCACAATGCGCGGGTAGCCGCCCAGCCAGCGCGAGAGGTCTCTCACCCGCACGCCGGCGGCGATGGTGATGATCAGCTGGCGGACGAGCAGGGGTTTGAGCGCCCGCGCGACCTCACGCAGCTGCTGCGGCTTGACCGCGAGCACGATGTATTCGCTGTCCGCGGCCCCGGCATCCAGCGCGGAGCGGACCCTCACCTTGAAGGCGCGTGCGAGCTGCGCGCGCGCGGCTCGCGCGACCTCCACCACCTGGATCGAGCCGCGCGGCCAGCGCTTGCGGATCAACCCCCCGATGATCGCGCTCGCCATGTTGCCGCCGCCGATGAAAGTGATGTTCATA
>JAHZNX010000015.1 GCA_020028375.1 Betaproteobacteria bacterium
TGGTCCGACGATGCGTCGGGGCGCGAGTGATGGTCCCGCTAGAGCTCCAGCCGGCGCCAGTAGCCGGTCAGCTCAAGGTAGCCCAGGCCAGCGGGCTTGCCGCCACGCAGCGCGCGCACGGCGCCTTCCCAGTAGATCGTGCCGCTCGAGGCGCGGGTGTCGTGCTCCTGGTCGTCGAAGAGCGGCTCGATCGTGAGCTCGAGCTCTCCCGCCTTCACGACCCACGACACCGGGTAGACCGTGCCGGTCCGTGCCGAGCGCCATTCACGGCCCGGGGTGAAGCGGATGTCCGCCGGCGCAAAGACGCGTAACGACCCGTCGATGCGGCGCAGTGCTCCGCCCGCCCAGAACGATCCGCCTTGCCGGTCCCGCATGCGGAACGCCATCAGCGCGGCTCCGCCATCCAGGTTGATCCCAATCCAGTCCCAGCCAATGGCGTCCTTCTCCATGTACTGGGAGGACCATTCGTGGTCGAGCCAGGCGCTGCCGGCGACAGCCTGCGGCCGGCCATCCCGCGTGAGCGTGCCGCTCACGCCGAGGTGGGGAAGGCTGTAGTAGTAGCTCGCCGAATCGGGCGCCGGTCCTTTCCGGCTCCAGCCATTTTCTCCCTGAAGCAGCGGGGGTTGGCGTGGCTCGAAAGCGAGTTCGAGCTGGAATTCGCTTGCAGGAATGCGCGCATGATAGGTCCGATTGCGTTGCTCGAGCCGCCACTCGTCGATCCATACCCGCGTGCGGCCCTGGTCCGCGCCGGCGAGACCGAAGCCCTCGCGCGCCGCGCGCTGGGCGTGGATGAGCCTGCCGTGCGCGGGATCGGATAGCGCCGCGTGCGCAATCATGATCTGGCGCGGCGTGAATGCGCTCGGGTTGTCGTGCTTCAGCTCCGGCCGTGCGCGGAAGAACGTGATCTGGAATCCGAGCGGGCGGGTCGCCGCGTCGAGCCAGCCCGTGATGTACCACCACTCGATCCGGAATTCCGGATGACTCCCTTCGTCGTGCGGGAAACGGATCTTGTAGCCCGGCACCACCGGCGCGAACGGCGTCACTCGTTGTTCGTTGCTCGTTTCTCGTGCCAGGCTTACTGGCGCGCAGAGCGCGCTCGTCATCCACAGCAACGCGCGTCGCCTGGAGATTTCGCCTCTTTTGGGCTTACCGTCCACGGTCAGCGAGCAACGAGTAACGAGCAACGAGTAACGGAAGTCGGGTCACCAGTCTTCGCGCACCGCGCGCACGACGTCCTCGCCCATCGCCGCGCGCCCGCTCCACACCGCGGTCGCGACCGCCGCGGCGATGATGAGCAGCGCGAGACCCGCAAGCGGCAGCCACGGCAGGCTGAGCTCCATGCTCCAGTGGAAGGACTGGCGGTTGACGACGTGCGTCAAGATCAGGCCGACGGGCCAGCCGGTCGCGAGCCCCACGGCGCAGCCCAGGGCCGCAACCACGGCACCTTCGCAGCCCAGCATCGTGCCGATCTCGCGCCGCGTCATGCCCACGTGCCGCAGGACGCCGAACTCCCGGCGCCGGGCGAGGGCCTGGGCGCTGAAGGAGACGCTCACGCCGAAGAGCCCGATCAGCACGGCGGCAATCTCCAGCGCATAGGTGATCGCAAACGTACGGTCGAAGGTCCGCAGGGAGATTTCGCGCAGGTCGCGCGTGGTGGCGATCTCGAAACCGGCGGCGGCGGGCAGCCGGCCGCGCAGGGCCTGCTGGACTTCCGTCAGGGAGGCGTCCCTGCGAAGCCACAACGCCGCGTCGTTGGCAAGGCGGTCGCCGGTCAGCTCGACGTAGAGCTCGCGATCCATCGCGATGGCGCCGTTCTGGCGCGCGTAGTCGCGCCAGATCCCGGCGACGGTGTAAGGGCGGGCCGCGCCGCCGATCGGCAACTGCACGCGTTCTCCCGCGCGCAGGCCGTAGAAATCCGCGGCGACCTCGGACACCCATACCGGAGGAGGCTCGTCCGGACGCGGCGTGTAGGGCCGGCTCGTGAGCGGCAGCACTTTCCCCGGATCGCTGACGTCGACCGGTCTCGCAAGGAGCGTGACCGGAGGGCGCTCCGCCGCGAGCATCAGGGTCTGGGTGCGTATGAATTCGGCGCGCTCGATGCCCGGTGTGGCGGCAATGCGGGATTGCTCGTCCGGCGTGAAAAACGCCGTTTCCCCGAAGCGCGCCGGCCGCAGGTAGAGATCCGCCGGCAGCGTGCGCTCGAGCCACGATTCGAGGGAGGTGCGGAACGAGCTCACCATGATCAGCATGGATACCATCAGGCTGAAGCTGATGACGATGGCGGCGACGCTGATCGCCGCCTGGCGCGGGGTGGCCTTCAATTGCGCGACCGCAAGCGCCAGGGACGCGCGCCCGGGTGAAGGCAAACGCCCGAGGCACCTTTCGACGAGGTGGGGCATGACCAGCACCGAGCCGAGCAGGATCAGTCCGATCGCGACATAACCGGCGACCGGGAGTCCGTCGACGGCGGGGGCGAGCGCGAGCAGCAGCCCCGCCGCGATGGAGGCTGTGCCCCACCACAGCGTATGCAGTTTCCTCAGGCTTTCCTCCTCGTCGCCCGCGCGCAGCGCGGGGGCGGGAGCACGCCGCGCGGCTTCCCAGGCGGGCGCGGCCGCACCCAGTAGCGCGAACAGCACACCGAGCGCGGCGAAGAAAGCGAGCGTGCCGGGCTCGACCTCGAGACCCGCGACGACGCTGCGGAAATACCCGGCGCCGAGGTCGGCGCCAACCAGGGCGAGCGCATAGCGCGCAAGCGCGTAGCCGAGCAGCGTGCCGAGGATCGCGCCGATCACGCCGATCACCGCGCCTTCTGCAAGCAGGTGGGCGAGGAGCGCGCGGCGCGTGACCCCCAGCGCACGCAAGAGGGCGAGCTGCGTGCGCCGGCGCAGCAGAGCCAGGACCTGCGAGGAGAACACGAGAAACGCGCCGGTGAACAATGCGATCAGCGCCAGCATGTCGAGGTTGAGGCGGTAGGCGCGGGTGAGGTGCGCGCCGCGCTCACCCTCGATCTCCGGCGTCATCGCCTGCACGCCGGCGGGCAGGAGGGCCTGCAGCTCGCGGCGAAAGCCCGCGACGTCGGTGCCGGGCTTCACGCGCAGGTCCACCCGGTTCAGCCGCCCGAGCTGCGCCAGGCGCCATTGAGCGGTGGCGACATCCACGACGCCGAGCCGCTGCCGGTATGCGCCCTGCGGCAGGAGTCCCGCCACCTTGAAGGCGATGGTGCGTGTGCCGACCAGTACATCGAGCCGGTCACCCGGCTTCAGACGAAGCCAATCCGCCGCGGATGGGCTGAGCAGTATTGCCTCTGCGTCGAAGAGCTCGAGCGTCATGCTCGAGCGCTCCGGCAGGAGCGAGGGCTGCACCTGCGCCGCGCGCAGCGGGTCGAAGCCGAGGATGCGCAGGCTGTCGGGGCGTCCGGCGAGCGGCACCTCGAGGTCGAGCGCCGGATTGGCGGCTTCGACCTGCGGCAGCCGCGACAGCCGGGGATACCACGACTCGTCGAACCCGGCGCGCGGGCCGCGCACCACCAGGTCGGCCTCGCCGGCCAGGTGCCGCGCGGCGAGCTCGAATTCGTTGAGCGCGCTCGAGTTGACCAGGTGGACCGCGACGCCCAGCGCGACTCCGAGCGCGATGGCGAGAACCGCCAGCGCGGTGCGGCCGGCGTTCTCGCGCAACGGCGCCAGGACGAGCGCATTGAGCAGCAGGAAGCGGTCGCCGGAGAACGTGAGGCGAGAGGCGTGAGGGATCAGGTGAGCACCCATGATTCGTCACACATCATCTCTCACCCGGGACGCAATCCGTCCGCGCTGAGCGTCAGCACGCGATCGGTGCTTGCGGCCGCGAGCGCCGAATGGGTGACCAGGATGCCCGCGCCGGATTCACGCTTCACCTGCTCGCGCAGCAGCGCCAGCATCTGCTTGGAGGTCTCCGCGTCGAGATTGCCGGTGGGCTCGTCGGCGAGCAGCAGCAGTGGCCGGTGCACCAGGGCGCGTGCGATCGCAACGCGCTGCATTTCCCCGCCGGAAAGCTCGCGCGGATAGACGCCGGCGGCAGCGGCAAGCCCCACCACGCCGAGCATCTCCAGGACGCGCGCCCGCGCCTGCGCGAGGTCCATGCCGTTGAGAGAAAGGGGCAGGGCGACGTTCTGCGCGACCGTGAGATGGGGCAGCAGGTGAAACGCCTGGTACACGAAGCCGATGTTCGCCCGGCGCAGCAGCGTGCGCGCAGTGTCATCGAGCGACGCGATGTCCCTGCCGTCGAGGACGACGCTGCCGCGGTCCGGGGCGTCGAGCCCCGCAACCAGGTTGAGGAGCGTGGACTTGCCGACTCCGGACTCGCCGACGATGGCGACGTATTCGCCGCGCCGGACTTCGAGCGAGACGCTGCGCAGCACCTCGCGCGGCCGCGCGCCGCCATAGGATTTGGATACCTCCCGGATGCTGAGCATTTGCGGCAGGCGCCCGGCGGTCAGCCTGAAGCCGGGGTCTGGCCGACCGCTGAATGCTTGTTCCTGGCTGCCCGTGTCATGCGAGGCGGGTGGGTATCCAGATCTCGGAATGCAACGTACGGTGGACCGGGCACTTGTTGGCGATCTCGAGCATGCGCGCGCGCTGCGCTTCATCCAGCTCGCCCGCCAGCTCGATCTCGCGATCGATGCGGTCGATCTTGCCGTCCCGGGTCTCGCACTCCGCGCAGTCCTGGGCGTGCACTTTTTCGTGCCGCAGGCGTACCGTCACCCTGTCGAGCGGCAGCTGTTTCAGGTCCGCGTACATGCGGAGGGTCATTGCCGTGCACGCGCCGAGCCCGGCGAGCAGCAGGTCGTAGGGGGAAGGCCCGTTGTCGGTGCCGCCCGCGCTCACCGGCTCGTCCGCGCGCAGGAGGTGCTTGCCCACCGTGATTGCCTGCGCGAACTTCCCATCGCGGGTCTCGGCGACCGTGACAACACCGGGCTCGCCGGCGCGAACGGGCCGCGCGTCCGTCGCCGGCGCGCCGATATAGCGGCTTGCCCAGGCCGCAAGCACCGCCGCGACGTAATCGGCGTCCGGCCTGCGCGTCAGCAGGTGATCAGCGGCGTCGAGAGAGACGAAGCTCTTGGGGTGTTTTGCCGCCATGAAGATCTGCGCCGCGTTGTCGATGCTGACCGTGGTATCGCGTGGCGAGTGAAAGACAAGCAGGGCCTTGCGAAGATTCGCGATGGCATCACGGTTGTCCTGGCTTCCGATATCCTCGAGGAACTGCTTTTTTACGCGAAACGCGCGGCCGGCAAGCTCGACGGTGGCTTCGCCCGCCGCCTCGATCTCGGGCAGCGCCCGCCCGAGCAGGTGCCGTACGTGCCCGGGCTCGAACGGCGCGCCGATCGTTGCGACCGCCGCCGCCTCCGGGATCTCGCGCGCCGCCGCGAGGACCGCGGCCCCGCCCAGGCTGTGGCCGATGAGGAGCCTGGGCGCCTCGTGGTGCGCGCGCAGCCATGTGGCAGCGGCGACCAGGTCGGCGATGTTCGAGGAAAAATTGGTGTTGGCGAATTCGCCCTCGCTGCCACCGAGGCCGGTGAAATCGAAACGCAGCACCGCGATGCCGCGCGCGGCGAGTGCCGCGCTGATGCGCGAAGCCGCCAGCGTTTCCTTCGAGCAGGTAAAGCAGTGGGCGAATAGCGCGAAGGCGGCAGGTTCGACAGGCGGCAGGTCAAGGCGGGCGGCGAGGTTGGTGCCGAGCGCGCCGGGAAAGCGCACCATGCTCCGGGTGTCGTTCATGGAATCCTCCGTGAACCCGCGAAGATGGTAGCACGCGACCGGTTGCCGGCGCGGCGGGAACGGGTCTACATTTCAGCGCGCGCTGGACGCAGTGCTATGATTCAGCGGGCTTCGGTAGCGCGACCCGAGAGCGGCCCGAAACAAGAACTGACTGGTGGAGGAGGACAAGATGAGGAAGGCGATACTTTCGAGACTTGCGTGCGCCGGCGGGCTGGTCATGGCGGCGGTCTCCTGGGGATGGGCGGCGGAGTCCTATCCGAGCAAGCCGATCCGCATGATCATTCCGTTCGGCGCGGGCGGTTCGACGGACGTGCTCGTGCGCATCGTCGCGGCGAAGATGCCGGAAGCCCTCGGCCAGCAGGTGGTGATCGACAATCGAACGGGCGCCGGCGGCCTGATCGGAACGGACCTGGTGGCCAAGGCGAATCCCGACGGCTACACGCTGCTCGGCACCGGGTCACCGCACGCCATCTTTCCGAACCTGTACAAGACCGTGCCGTTCCATCCGCTGAACGACTTCGCGCCGATCATGCAGATTGCGAGCCAGCCCTACGGCCTGGTGGTACATCCTTCGCTCGGCGTCAAGTCGGTGAAGGAGCTGATCGCGCTGGCGAAGAAGGAGCCGGGCAAGCACAACTATGCTTCCTCGGGCCAGGGAGGCGCCATGCACCTGTTCCAGGCGCTCTTCGTCAGCATGGCGGGGATCGACATCGTGCACATCCCGTACAAGGGCAGCGGTCCGGTGCGGGCCGACCTGCTGGGTGGCCAGGTCAAGATCGGATGCCTCGGGCTCTCGAGCATCATCGAGAATCACCGGGCGGGCCAGGTGCGCATCATCGCGGTGACGACCGCCAAGCGCTCCCCGGAGCTGCCGGACATTCCCTCCCTTGCGGAGACCCTGCCGGGCTACGATGCGTCGCTCTGGACGGGTTTTCTCGCGCCGCGGGGTACTCCGGCGGTTGCAATCAAGCGCTTGCACCAGGAACTCACGAAGCTGCTCCAGACCGCGGACGTGCAGAAGGCGTTCCAGCGGGCGGGAACCGACATCGTGGCCACCGATCCGAAGGCTTTCGGCGAATTTCTTCGCGTCGATTACGCCAGGTGGGGCAAGGTCGTGCGCGACCTGAAGCTCCAGGTCAATTAGCGGCAATTCTGAATAACGCCTTGTCCTGCTCGTCGAGCTGCGAGATGAGGCCGGTTTCCCAGGAAAGGTACTGCCGCATCGCCTCGCGGTTGCCGGCATGCCGGTCGTGGACGAAGAAGAGGTGGTCGACGCATTCCGCATCCGGGGGATCGGCAGGGGAGGATACGGTCGCGTAGCCGCCGAGCGTCCACGCGGGGAGCCCGCCGTCGAGCAGCTTCAGGTCCTTGACGCCGGCCTCGATCAGGTCGACCGCAGCCAGCCGCGCGACATCGGGATCACCCGCCACCAGCACAATCGAACGCCGTTCCTTGCGCGCGTCCGCCGTGACGCGGGCGCGCGTGCTCCAGCGGCTTCCGGGAACATGGTCCTTGCGGAAGTCCTTGCTTGCGCCAAGGTCGAGCACCGCGCAGCGGCCCGCGTCGAGCGCCTGCTTGAGATCACCGGCCGAGATCCCCGGGAGCGATGGCAACGGAGGTTTGATCGGGGGTGAGCCCTCGAGCCCCGAGCGGACGCCTCCCTCGAGCACCCACGATTCGTAGCCCAGTTGCTGAAGCCAGCTCGCGACCACGGGCGCGCGGATGTTCTCGCCGCCGTCGATCAGCACGATGCGGCTCCCCCGCACGCCGACCCACTGGTCGGTGGCCTGGATCAGCTGGCCGCCGGGCGCGTGCACCGCTCCTGGAATCGAGCCCGCCGCGAATTCCTCGGGCGTGCGCACGTCGCACAGGTAGTTGGTGCGGTCCGCCTCGTGCAGCCACCTCCGGACCTCCGCGGCGGAGGCGCTCCTGACCGCGAATCGCTTCATGAGCCGTCTTGCCGACGCTTGCAGCGTCGGCAAGACGGCCGCATGGACCTCGTCCGGGTACTTGCGCGAGGCGCCGCGCTCGAGCTCGAAATCGGCGAGGACCCACCCCTGCGTGCCGTTCTCCAGCGCGACGACGGGATTCCGGACGCCGAAGTTGATAAGGGTCTGCGCACCGATGATGCTGCGGGTGCGGCCGGCGCAATTCACGACGATGCGGGTCCGGGGATTGCCTACGATGCTCGCGAGGCGGTAGGGCAGCTCCGCGTTGGGGCAGCAGATGCCGCCCGGAATGTTCATCTTCCGGTATTCGGCCAGGGGCCGTCCGTCGAGGATGACGAAGTCCTCGCCTGCAGCGCGCATGCGAACGAGCTCCTGCGCCGTCACGCGCGGCGTGTGGCAGGCGTGCTCGACCAGTTCACCGAAGAGCTTGCTCGGCACATTCACGCCCTTGTAGAGCGTGTAACCCGCTGCCGTCCAGCCCGCGGTGCCGCCCTCGAGCACGGAGACCTCGGTGTAGCCCTGCGCCTCGAGACGCCTGGCCGCCTGCGCCGCCACGCCGAGCAGGCCGTCGTCGCACAGGACGATGCGCACCGAATTCCTGGGCGCGAGCGCACCGATGTCGAGCTCGAGCCGGCTGTAGGGGAGGGGCGTCGCGAACAGCAGGTGCGATTCGCCAAACTGGCCGGCTTCGCGCACGTCGAGAAGGGCGATCTCGCCGCCGTCGTGCAACATGCTCCTCGCCTGCCGGGCTGTAACCTGCTTGGCCATGGTGGATGTCCGGTTCCGACCGAGTTTAGCGCAGGACGAGGGGCACGCCGCTCGCGATCACCACCAGCGCGACGAAACGCTGAAACATGAGTTGATCGAGATCGGCGTGGATGCGGTTGCCGAGTACGACGCCGATGGCCATCAGCGGCAGCGCTGCCGCGCAGGCGATGAGCGCTTCGCGGTCAAAGGCGCCGACCGCAATGTAGCCGGAAACCCGCAGGATGCCGAGCCCGAGCAGGATGGCCGCTACGGTCGCCCGGAATTGCGTCTTGGCGTGCTTGAGAAGATCGAGGTAGATGGCGAAGAAGGTCCCGGCATTGGACCCGAATATCGTTCCTACGAAGCCGCCGACGACGCCCGCCACCGGGGTGACGGCGCGCAGCGGCAGCCGCATCTCCCACGGCCTCAGGGTGGCGAGGAGCGCCCACGTCCCGTAGGCGAGCACGAAGACCCCGAGCGCCTGCGCGAGCGCGCGGGCATCGAGCGTCTCGAAAAAGTACAGCCCTCCCAGAACTCCGGCGGCGCACCACGGCATGACCCGCCACAGGTCGCGCCACACGACGTGACGCACGTCGTGCCGCAGAATGGCGAGCGAGGAGATCAGTCCCAGAAACGCCACCATTGGCGCCACCGTCTTCAACGACATGATCCAGGCGAGGAGGGGGACGGTCACGCCGCCGAAGCCGGCGCCGCCGCGGATCGCGTACGACAGGATGACGACTACGGCGAAGAACGCGAGCTCGGGGAGGCTCAGCGCTTCCATTACATGCTACGGGTGATGAGTGATGAGTGATGGGTGATGAGTAGAATCCTAGCGCGGGCTGTCAGCCCATTACCCATTACCCATTACCCATTACCCAAAGCTATTTGTGGGGTTCGCGCTTTGCGGGGCCGCCGCCGAGCAAGGCGGCTGTAGGACGGTGGTGCCTTCTCTGCACCGGCGCAACAGTGCTCAGTTTTGACGCGGGTGCTGGCGCCGCGGGTTCGTAGGGCTTGGAGTAGTCGAAG
Source organism: Betaproteobacteria bacterium (assembly GCA_020028375.1). Lineage (GTDB taxonomy): Bacteria > Pseudomonadota > Gammaproteobacteria > Burkholderiales > SG8-41 > SG8-41. Next base: position 9,476 of record JAHZNX010000015.1, read on the forward strand.
GCGTGCGGGGAAATCCGGGAAGGAACGGGCTGTGCCTTGGCGTGTGCGTGCACCTTGGGCTCATGGTGCGGCTTGGGCCGGTGACGACCCGCTCCGCGCTCGTGGCGCGACTCCTGGGGGCGCGACGGATGGCGGGATTGGGCCAAAGACTCCGGCACGGCGGCCTGGGGCAACTTGCGCTTGAGCAGCCGCTCGATGTCCTCCAGGTATTTCATCTCATCCGGACTGACGAGGGAGATCGCCTCGCCCGGCAATCCCGCCCGGGCGGTGCGACCGATGCGGTGCACGTAATCCTCCGCGGTGTGGGGCAGCTCGTAGTTGATGACGTACGGCAGCTCTTCGATGTCGAGTCCGCGCGCCGCGATGTCCGTCGCGACGAGCACCGGCACCTTGCCTTGCTTGAAGTCCTCGAGCGCCTGCATGCGCTCGACCTGGGTGCGGTCGCTGTGTATCTCCTTCGCGGTGACGCCATCCTGCACCAGCTGGCGCGCCAACCGGTTCGCATCGCGCTTCATCCGCACGAACACCAGCACCTGTCGCATATCGCGTGAACGAATGAGATGGACGAGCAGTGCGCGCTTGCGCAGGAGTGGGACCGGATAGACCTGGTGCGTGACGAGGTCGGGCGGGGCGTTGCGCGGCGCGACTTCCACCGTCACCGGCGCGTGCAGCAGCTCCTTGGCGAGCCTGCGCACTTCGTCCGGAAAGGTGGCGGAAAAGAGCAGGTTTTGCCGCTGCTTGGGCAGCACCGCAAGGATGCGCTTGATGTCGGGGATGAAGCCCATGTCGAGCATGCGATCGGCCTCATCGAGCACCAGGAATTCCACCCGCGACAGGTTGACGCTCTTCTGGTGCAGGTGATCGAGCAGTCGCCCGGGCGTCGCGACCAGGATCTCGACGCCGGCGTGCAGCACCTTCATCTGCGGGCCGATGTCCACTCCGCCGAATACGACCGTGGAGCGCAGCGGCAGGTACTTGCCGTAGGTCCGCACGCTTTCCTCCACCTGCGCGGCGAGCTCGCGGGTGGGCGTAAGGATCAGCACCCGCAGCGGATGCCGCGCCGGAGACAGGCTCGTATTGGCCTGGGGGGCGAGCAGCTGGAGCAGCGGCAGCGCGAAACCCGCCGTCTTGCCGGTTCCGGTCTGCGCAGCACCCATCACGTCGCGGCGTTGCAGGATGGGCGGGATCGCCTTGATCTGGATCGGCGTCGGCTCGCTGTAGCCCTGCTCGGCGACGGCGCGCAGCAGCTCGGGAATCAATCCGAGTGCGGGAAAGGACGGCTTTGCGGTGGCGGGGGCGTCCTGCAGCGGAGGGGAGGTGTCGGCCGGAATCAAGGTTTCAACAGCCGGCAGCGGCACTCGAAAAGGGCTCTATTCACTGAGCGTAATTATACCTTGCTGCACTGCGTCCCACCAACCGCCTCCGACCGCTCCCGCCCGGCCCGGACGCGATCGCGAGTCCGAAAACTGCCTCAAATTCAAAAATCTGGTAAATTTCCTCCTGTACCGATCACCGGTGCAATGGAACCGACGCAGTGCATGGACATCGCGACTGAATTAAGGGCGGTGCAGCAGGGTGGTTACCCGCTGATCCTCACGCTCGACACGCACGGGGTGCCGCATCGCTGGATCAGCTGGCAGCACGCCTGCTACTACTACTCCAAGGACCAGGTCGCCTGGGCCATGGGGGCGCAGGCGTTCACCGTCTACGGCGGCATGAACCGCATGACCGGCAGGCGCTCCAGCATCACGGCTTCCAGCATCATCGCGATCAAGGGCAAGGCGATGGCGATGAAGTCCTTCAGCCAGGTGCCGCCGCTCAACAACCGGGAGCTCTTCCACCGCGACCGCCAGATCTGCGCCTATTGCGGCGGCATGTTCCCCATCTCCAGGCTCACGCGCGATCATGTGACGCCGTTCTCGCGCAAGGGCAAGGACACCTGGATGAATTCGGTCACGGCCTGCCGCGCCTGCAACGAGCGCAAGGGCAACCACACGCCGGAGCAGGCCGGGATGGAGCTGATCTACCTGCCGTACGTGCCGAACCGCGCCGAATACCTGATACTCACCAACCGCCGCATCCTCGCGGACCAGATGGAATTCCTCGCCCAGCACGTTCCTGCGCAAAGCCGCCTGCGCCAGTCCGTCGCCTGAGTCGGGAAGAACTTCCTAGCGGCAAGCGGGCGACGCCAGCGCCTGCAGCACATCGCCGGAGCGCTCGCTCTGGACGAACGCCGCCACATGCAAGTCGCCGGATTTCCAGCGCGGCTCGACGCTGAAGCGATGCCGTATCCGGGCCACGCCGTCGGGGTCGACGGCAAACGGGCCCACAAGCTCGCGCACGACGAAATCATGGCGCAGCCGCTTGCCCCTGTTCTCTCCGGCCGGGACGTCGTTCGAGAGGTTGTTTTCGTAGAGTGCCAGGTAGGCCTGCGCGCCGCCGCGCGCAGCGGCATCGGCGACCGTCGCGGTGCCATTCACGCCGAGCCCGGCGGGCCCGTCCGCCTGCATCTGCAGGCTGATCCGCGCCCGCGCGGGGTCACGGTTGAGCGCGCCCAGGCGCTCGCCGAAGTCGTCGAACACCGCGCCGCGCCGGTAGTCCCTTCCGTTCAGAAGCAGCTGCGGGGTGTACACCACGCGCGCCCGGTTGCGCAGGCTTGCCACCCGCTGGCGCTCGCTGAATTGCGCCCTGGAAAACGGGTCGGTCCAGCCCAGGTAGTTCCAGTAGTCCACATGGAATGCGAGCGTCAAGACGCGGTCCGGCGTGAAGCCGCGGCGCGGCAGCTCGCTCACCCAGCGGTCCGTGGGCGGGCAGCTGTTGCAGCCCTCCGAGGTGTAGAGCTCGAGCAGTGCCACGCGTTGCCCGGAGCTTTCCGCGGTGCAGTTTGCCGCGTGCGTCGAGGTGGCAGCCAGAGCCATCATGAAGGCGGCGACGAGCCACGGGCCATTCCGGATCATGGGCGTATATACGTTAGCAACCGGAGTTTGGTTGCGGGCGGCGCAAGGGGTCGGGGGGCGACCTGTTAAAATGGCGCTTTGGCTCCAACACCAAGCATTTAACACTCAACAAGCACCGTGGAGTTGCACCTCGTTCAGGTTATCGCGATCTACGCACTGCCGGTGATCTTCGCCATCACGCTGCATGAAGCGGCGCACGGTTACGTCGCCAAGTATTTCGGTGACATGACCGCTCATATGGAAGGGCGCGTGAGCCTGAACCCGTTGCGGCACATCGACCCGTTCGGCACGGTCGCGCTGCCCCTGATCCTGCTCGGGCTCTCCAAGCTCATCGGCGGCGGCATCATCTTCGGCTGGGCCAAGCCGGTGCCAGTCAATTTCGCCAACCTGCGCCATCCCAAGCGCGACATGCTGTGGGTCGCGGCCGCCGGCCCTCTCAGCAACTTCGCGATGGCGCTCGGCTGGGGGCTGGTGCTGAAGGTCGGCCTGTCGATGCCGGGAAGCACCTTCGCGCTGCCGTTCGCCCTGATGGGGGCCGCGGGCGTGTTCTTCAACATCATCATCATGGTGCTGAACCTCGTGCCGCTGCCGCCGCTCGACGGCGGGCGCATCCTGGTGAGCCTGCTACCTCACCGCCTGGCGTGGCGCGTGGCGCGCATCGAGCCCTACGGCTTTTTCATCCTCATCCTCCTCCTCGTGACCGGCGTGCTCGGCACCCTGCTATGGCCGGCGATCGGTGTACTGATGGCGCTGGTCGCGGAGCTGTTCGGCCTCCCGGTGAGCGATCTCTTCAGGCTGACGAGCATCCTCTAGACTCGGGGGACCTGCCACGATGTTCGTCAACCGCGTATTGTCAGGCATGCGTCCGACGGGCGCGCTGCACCTCGGGCATTACCACGGCGTGCTCAAGAACTGGGTGAAGCTGCAGCACGAGTACGAGTGCCTGTACTTCGTCGCCGACTGGCATGCGCTGACGACTCACTACGATACCCCGGAGGTCGTCGAGCAGAACGTGTGGGAAATGGTGATCGACTGGCTCGCCTGCGGAGTCGACCCGGCTCAATCGACGCTGTTCATCCAGTCCCGGGTGCCGGAGCACGCCGAGCTGCACCTGCTGCTCTCAATGGTGACGCCGCTCGGCTGGCTCGAGCGCATCCCGACTTACAAGGACCAGCAGGAGAAGCTGGTCGACCGCGACCTCGCGACCTATGGGTTTCTCGGCTATCCGCTGCTGCAGGGCGCCGATATCCTGATCTACCGCGCGAACCTCGTGCCGGTGGGCGAGGACCAGGTGCCGCACATCGAGTTCACGCGCGAGGTCGCGCGCCGGTTCAACCATGTATTCGGGCGCGAGGAGGGCTTCGAGCAGAAGGCGGAGGCCGCGATCAAGAAGCTCGGCGCCAAGCGCGCCCGGCTCTACCGCCAGCTGCGCACCCGCTTCCTGGAAAAGGGCGATGCGGATGCGCTCGCCGCGGCGCGCGAGCTGGTCGAGGAGGCGCAGAACCTGCCCCTGGGCGATCGCGAGCGGCTGTTCGGCTATATCGAAGGCGGCGGCAAGGTGATTCTCTCCGAGCCGAAGGCCTTGCTCACCGACGCCTCGAAGATGCCGGGGCTCGACGGGCAGAAGATGTCGAAGTCTTACAACAATACGATCGGCCTGCGCGAGGACGCCGAAGCGATTGCCGGCAAGATCCGCACCATGCCCACGGACCCGGCGCGGGTGAAGCGTTCCGACCCCGGCACCCCCGAGAAATGCCCCGTGTGGCAGTTCCACCTGGTCTATTCCGACGAGAAGCGCAGGCAGTGGGTCCAGGAGGGCTGCCGCGGCGCGAAGATCGGCTGCCTGGAGTGCAAGCAGCCGGTGATCGACGCCGTCCTCGAGGAGCAGAAGCCGATACGCGAGCGGGCCCAGCGCTACCTGGACGATCCGACGCTGGTGCGATCGATCATCGCCGACGGGTGCGAGAAGGCGCGTAAGCAGGCGCAGGAGACGCTGCGCGAGGTGAAGCAGGTCATGGGCCTCAACTACAGTTAAGGCTGTGATTTGCCTTGAAAGATAGGTAGAATATCGAGATGCCAGCATCGCCTGTTCCGGGCGGTGGCCCTCTGGCCTCTCGACCGGACGCAGTAACCGGCGGCTCCCGCCAGCCGGCAGGCAAAGTCCCCCCCGAATTCCCGCAGCTGCCGCCGCGGCGCGTGCCGAAAGTACGGCCATGACCGAGCCCGTCGCGCTCACGCCGATCGCAATGGTCTACGGCGAGCCCATGCTCGAGGTGCCGCACGACCTCTACATCCCGCCCGATGCGCTGGAGGTGATCCTCGACCAGTTCGAGGGGCCCCTCGACCTCCTGCTCTACTTGATCCGCAGGGAAAACATCAACGTGCTCGACATCCCGATGGCGCGGCTGACCGCGCAATACCTGGATTACGTCGAGCTCATGCGCGCCCGTTCCCTCGAGCTCGCCGCCGAGTACCTGTTGATGGCCGCGCTGCTGATCGAAATCAAGTCGCGGATGCTGCTGCCGCGTCCGGCCGCGGGGGCGCTCGAGGAGGACCCGCGGGCGGAGCTGGTGCGGCGGCTTCTGGAGTACGAGCGGATGAAGCTCGCGGCGCAGCGCCTGAACGAGCTGCCGCAGTCGGGACGCGACTTCTCGATGGTGCAGGTCCTGTTCGACCAGGCCGTCGCGGAGCGGCTGCCGGAAGTGAGGGCCGAGGACCTGCGGGCGGCGTGGCTGACGTTGCTCACGCGCGCGGCCATGAATCGGCATCACCGCATCACGCGCGAGCAGCTCTCGGTGCGCGAGCACATGTCCCGCATCCTGCGCCGCCTGCACGATACGCGCTTCGTCGAGTTCGGCAAGCTGTTCGATCCGCGGCAGGGCATCGCGGTGCTGGTGGTGACATTGCTGGCGGTGCTCGAACTGGCGCGCGAAGGCCTGATCGAGGTCACCCAGCAGGCGGCGTATGCCCCGATATACGTGAGACTGAAAACCGGCCACCTCACGGCCGTGGAATGACAGGAAAAAACGGATATGCCCACCTTCGATCCCGGACACATGAAGACCGTCGTGGAAGCCGCGCTCCTGGTCAGTCCAGAGCCGCTTCCGCTCTCGGAACTGAAGAAGCTCTTCGACGAGGAGCCCTCGAGCGATGCGCTGCGCCGGGTGCTGGAGGATTTGCGCCGTGACTGGCAGGGACGGGGCGTCGAGCTGACGCACGTCGCGTCGGGGTGGCGCTTCCGGACGCGGCCCGAAATCCAGAAGTTCATCGACCGCATCAGCCCGCAAAAGCCGCCGCGCTATTCACGCGCGGTCCTGGAGACGCTCGCCATCATCGCCTACCGGCAGCCGTGCACGCGCGGCGACATCGAGGAAATCCGCGGCGTGGTGGTGTCGCCCGGAATCATCAAGGCGCTGGAAGCGCGCGGCTGGATCGACATCGTGGGGCACAAGGAAGTGCCCGGCCGTCCCGAGCTATTCGCGACCACCCGGGCATTCCTCGACGACCTCAACCTGAGTTCGCTGGATGAGCTGCCGCCGCTGGATGACCTGGGATCTCTGGTGGAGACGGTGCATGCCGCCGTGGCGCCGGATCCCGTGGTGGAGGAGGAGCCGCGCCGGGTCGCCGCCTGAGACCGCGCAGGCGGGGCCGGCCTATCGTGCGGGTACCGCGGCGACGACCTCGATCTCGAGAAGGAATTCGGGCTCGACCAGGGCGGTGATGACGACAGTCGTGCTGGCGGGCCGGGTCTTCACGTGGGCGAAGCGCGCGTCGCGCACCTCGCGGAAGACCTTGGCCTGCGAGATGTCGGTCAGATAGTTGGTCGTCTTCACCACGTTCTCGAACCCCGCGCCGACCGACTTGAGCACGGTTTCCAGGTTGTCGTAGACCTTCCCGACCTGTTCGCGGAAATCCCGGGTCGCGAGCTGGCGCTGCGCGTTCACGGGAACCTGCCCCGACACGAACAGCAGCCGGCCGCCCTCCACCTCCACCA
>JAHZNX010000370.1 GCA_020028375.1 Betaproteobacteria bacterium
CCGCCAGGAGCGCCGCCAGCAGAATCCTGCAGGTCGTTTTCACGGGGTTGCTCCTTCCGGCGCGGTGAGCGCCTTGAGGTCCAGATTGATGGTGCCGATCTCGCGCATCAGGAATTCCGGCGGCGGCTGGCGTTCGGCCTCGGTGCGCTCGGAAGGCGGTTTCAACTGCGCCTCTATGTAGGCGCCCAGCTTCCGGGCGCGCGCCACGATGCGGGAACCGAACAGCCGCCGCTCGCGATCGTAACGGGATAGCGCCGTGTCGAGGTCGCCGTCCGCCGCCTGGATCGCGCGGGCGAGGCACTCGGCGTCGAGCGCGGCCTTCGTCACGCCCGCGCCCACGTGCGGCCGGGCGACGAACGCCGCGTCTCCGAGCAGCGCCACCCGCCCCAGCGCGATCCGCGGCGACTCGAGATCGAAGACAGCCTGGAAGAAGAGCTGGCCGGTGCGCTCCACGATGGCGGCGATCTGGGGCGCGAGCAGCTCGCGCGCGTCGGCCTTGATTCGCGCCGTGACCTCGGGGCGGATCAGCGGCGGGGGGATGGAGATGCCGTGGCAGTGCCCGCTCGCGTCGGTGCACAGCCGCGGCAGCGCCTCGCGACCGTCAGTTGGGCGGTACCAGATGTGGTTATAGCCGCGGCGTCCCGCGCGGGTGTCATTGTCGCGTCCCGGGACGGGGTAACAGAGCATCATCTCCCCGTCCGGGAAGCACATCGTGTAGCGCTCGAACAGTTCCTTGTGAGCGGGGGGCGAGAAGGTCGCCTCGTCCACCAGTCCGCGCCAGGCGACGTAGCCGGCATAGCGGGGCTGCGCCTCCGGCAGCAGCAGCTCGCGCACGGTCGAGCGCACGCCGTCGGCCCCGACGAGCAGCTCGCCGCGCTCGCGCGAGCCGTCGGCAAAGAACGCGGTCACGCCGCCGGCGTCCTGCTCGATGCGCTCGAGCGCCATCCCGAATCGGTAGTCCGCCGCCGGGAACGCGTCCTTGAGCAGGCGGTAGATTCGCGCCCAGCTGCTCTGGAGCTGCGAGGTGGCAAGTTGATGGGTGATGCGGCCGCCGCGGTCGAGGCAGATGCGCGTGTGCACCCAGACACCGATGGTCTCGTCCACCGTCAGCCCGAGGCGCGATATCACCGCGCGCAGCTCCTCGTGGGTGCCGATGCCGGCGCCGCGGCTGGCAAGATCGTCGCCGACGCGCTCGAAAACCCTGACGTCCCAGCCCGTCGCGCGCAGCCAATGGGCCGCGAACAGCCCGCCGATCGAGCCGCCGATGACGAGGGCACGGGGCCGAGTCTTCACGTTGGACAGGGGCGGCCGGTTCCGGCCGTCGTCTCGTCACCGCGTAACCAAATTGATATGATCGTCATAGACGCCAAGAATACCGCGATGGACGCCAATTTGCCCCAGGCGTCGGTGTCCCCGCCCTCGGAGGGCATGGTGACCCTGACGCACGTGCTCTACGCCCTGCACGGATTCAGCGCGCTGATGGGCGTGCTGAGCAGCGCGTTCATCGTCACCGCGTTTCTGACCGGCTGGCCGTCCATCATCGCCGTGATCATCAACTACGTGAAGCGCGGCGACGCGCGCGGCACCTGGCTCGATTCGCACTTCGGCTGGCAACTCCGCACCTTCTGGTACGCGCTCCTGTGGGTCGTCCTGGCCGGCGCGCTGATCCTGACCGTCGTCGGCATCCCGTTTGCGTTTCTGCTGCTCCTCGTCGTCGGCTTCTGGGTGCTCTACCGCATCATCCGGGGCTGGATCGCGCTTGCCGAGGCGAAGCCCATGCCCTTGCCAAACTAAAGATGCCGATTGTCGATTCGCAGGTGCACATCTGGGCCGCCAACACTCCGGAACGGCCGTGGCCGGCGCGGCACGAGCCGCACAAGCCGGAACCGATCACGGCACAGGACCTGTTGCGCGAGATGGATGGCGCCGGCGTGAATGCTTGCGTGCTGGTGCCGCCGTCGTGGGAGGGCGAGCGCAACGACGTGTGCCTCGCCGCCGCGCAGAAGCACCCGAAGCGCTTCGCGGTCATGGGCCGGCTCGACCCGGACGCTCCCGAGTCGCGCGGGAAGATCGCAGCCTGGCGCAGGCAGCCCGGCATGCTGGGGTTGCGCTTCACCATGCACCGCCCGTTCCTGCGGCCGCTCCTCACCGAGGGGCGCCTCGACTGGCTGTGGCCGGAGGCGGAGAAGGCGGGCGTGCCGGTCATGGTGCTCGCGCTCCCTGCCGCATTACGCGACGGATGCGTACCCGTTTCGCTCGCTCCAGCCCTACATCCGCCGCGTCTACGACGCCTTCGGGCCGAAGCGTATGTTCTGGGGGAGCGATCTCTCGCGGCTGCCGTGCAGCTATCGCCAGTCCCTCACCTACCTTAGCGAGGAGATTCCCTGGCTCTCCGCCGGCGACAAGGAGTGGATCCTGGGGCGCGGGCTGTGCGAGTGGCTGGGGTGGACGATACGGTGAGCGGTGGCGCGGTAACGAAGTGACGGGAAGCAAGTGGCCTTATACATCATTTACCAGGAAGACCGGCCCGACGGCGCGGAGGTGAGGGCGGAGAATCGCGAGGCGCATTTCGCGTACCTCGCGAAGCACAAGGACATCCTCGTCATCGGCGGCGCGCTGCTCGCGGAGGACGGAACGACGCGCACCGGCAGCGTCCTCCTCATCAACGTGCCTGACCGCGCCGCGGCGGAGGCGTTCTCGCGGGAGGAGCCGTTCCGAAAGGCGGGGCTCTTCAGCAGCGTGAAGATCTCGCGCATGCGCCGCGGCCAATGGAACCCGGCCGCCGCGCCGAAAACGGCCGAGGGCCATTGACCATGCTCAGCGATGCGTGCCTCAAACTACCTGCACTTCCCCTCGAAACGGCCGGGTGCATGTAGAATGGATCGGATCCGGTTCACCGCGCAATCAGGTCGAAGGAGGGGACGCACGTGAAAACCACATTGCTGCGAGTGGTTGTACTGCTCACCGCATCGATCGTGCTCGTTGCGGGCGGGTCTTCGTGGGGCCAGACTTATCCCGCCAAACCCGTCAGGCTCATTATCGGGGGGTTGCCGGGCACTGCGCCCGACGTCATAGCACGCCTCCTTGCCCCAAGCATTTCAGAGTCGATGGGGCAGTCCCTCATCCTGGACAATCGCGGGGGCGGGGCCGGCCTCCTTGGGGCGCAGATCACCGCCGCCGCTGCTCCCGACGGCTACACGGTGCTCATCGTCGGTGGCGGCAGCCTCGTGATCGTTCCATTCCTCACGAAAACGCCTCCCTACGACCCAGTCGCGGATTTCACTCCCGTGACGCTCGTCACGCTCGCGCCGCTCGTGTTGGCGTGCAATCCTTCGCTGCCCGTCAAATCGGTCCAGGAACTGATCGGCCTCGCCAAGGCGAAGCCCAAAGACCTGCTTTATGGCACCCCCGGCGTCGGTTCGATCCACCATCTCACGATCGAGATGTTGAACCGCGCCGCCGGCATCAACCTGAT
>JAHZNX010000137.1 GCA_020028375.1 Betaproteobacteria bacterium
CTGCTTGAAGCCGCAGATGTTGGGCAGGGCCGCCAGCCGCTTCGCGAGCCTTGGCGAGATCGGATAGGTGGCTTCCGTGTTGAAGAGCACGATGCCGATGTCCACGCGGTCGCAGACGAACTTGTAGTAATCGTACACGGCGTCGTCGCCGCGCGCGGCGACGTATGGCGTCAGAATGATCACGAAATCGATCCCCGCGGATTGCGCGTGCTGCGCGAGCTTCACCGCCTCGTACGGATTCTGGTGGTGGCAGCCTGCGATCAGCGGGATGCGGCCCTTCGCGACCTCGACGTTGATCTCGACGACGCGCATGCGCTCCTCGTTGGTCATCGCCCAGAATTCGCCAACGTTCCCGATGCAGTAGTGGCCCTCGAGCTTGAGCCTGGAAATGCAGTGCTCGAGATTCGCGGCGTTCCCGGCCTCGTCGATCCGGTCGTCCGGGGTGAAATGCGTGGGAAGCGCGGTCCACACGCCCTTGAGGACGGTCTTCGCGTATTCCTTGGCTTCGTGCTTGCGGTATTTCATGGAGGGCCTCCGTTAAACCAGCATAGCAGACGGACCCGCGCGCCACCAGACGCGGGCCGATTCCATGCCGATGTCCGCAGAATGGGTTTCATTCTCCGGGCTGGGGCGCTCCGGGCTCCGGGAGGCGTGACAGGGGCGCTCGATCGCGGTTATGCTGGCAGCGACTGAGACTTCGGTGCATCGGGCCGCGAGCTTTGTTCGAGGAGGCGAAAATGAAGACGCTACTGCTGCTGGTCGCGGCGGCGCTCGCCTCCGCCGTCACCCCGGGCGCGTGGGGGCAGGCCGCCTCGACGGGCTCAGGACAGGGGTATCCGTCCAAACCCATCCGGCTGCTAAGCCCGTTCGCTCCAGGTGGCGGCACGGACATCCTGGCGCGTCTCCTCGGGCCGCAGTTATCCGAGACGCTCGGGCAGCCGATCGTCGTCGAGAACCGCCCCGGCGGCGGCGGCACCGTGGGCGCCGGGATCGTGGTGCGCTCGGAGCCCGACGGCTACACGCTGATCGTGGTCTCCGGCAGCTACGGCGCCAACGCCGCGCTTCACAACCTGCCGTACGATTCCGTGACCGACATTTCCCCGATCATCCTGATCGGAACGACCGGGCTGCTCGTGTCGATGCACCCCTCGGTCCCGATCCGGACGATCACGGAGATCATCACCTATGCCAGGGCGAATCCCGGGAAGCTCAATTTCGGTTCGGCCGGAACCGGCGGTCTCGGGCATCTTGCGGGCGAGTTGTTCAAGCTGCACACCGGGGTCGTGTTCACGCATGTTCCGTACAAAGGCAGCGGCCCGGTCATGACTGCCCTCCTCAGCGGCGAAGTGGATTCGAGCTTCAGCAGCCTGGTCCCGAGCATCCCGCACGTGAAGGCAGGACGGTTGCGCGCGATCGCCTTGACCACGCCCAGGCGCTCGCGCGCGCTGCCGGAGGTGCCCACCATCGGCGAAACGGTGCCGGGTTACGACGTGACGCACTGGTACGGAATATGGGGACCGAGGGGCCTGCCGAGGGAAATCTTGGTGCGGTGGAATCAGGAGGTCGCGAGAGTGCTGCGCACCGACGCGATGCAGAAGTGGCTGGCGCAGGAAGGGCTGGACGCCGCCGGCGGCCCGCCGGAGGAATTTCTCGACCGCATCAGGAGTGACGTCGAAAAATGGAAGAAGGTCGTCAAAGAGGCGAAGATCCTCGGCGCATCATGAGCCTCGCGCGGCAACTAGCGGAGCGGATCAGCGCCCTGCGTTACGAAGACCTTCCGCCGGAGGCGGTCTACTGGTGCAAGGTCGCCGTGCTGGATACGTTGGGCGTCATGCTGGCGGGGTCTGTGGAGGATGCGCCGAGGATCGTCGAGGAGGCTCTGGGGGTGCAGTCCGGCGAGGGCCCCTGCCTGCTCATCGGCGGCATCCGGCGCGTGCGGCCGCTGGATGCTGCGCTCATCAACGGCACGGCCGCGCACGCGCTCGATTTCGACAATACGGCCAAGAGCCTGGGCGGGCATGTGTCGGCGGTAGTGATCCCCGCGCTGATTGCCGCGGGCGAGGCGCACGATCTGCGCGGGCGCGACGTGATCCTTGCCCACGCCGCCGGTTACGAGATCGGCGCGCGCCTCGGGCGCTCGGTCAATCCGCTGCATTCCGAGAAGGGGTGGCATCCGACCGCGACGCTGGGCGTCATCGCGGTGGCTGCGGCCTGCGCCCGGGCGCTCGACCTGACGGTGGACGAGACGGAATCCGCGCTCGCGCTCGCGACTTCGCTCGCGGCGGGCACCAAGGCGAACTTCGGCACGATGACAAAGCCCCTGCACGCCGGCCAGTGCGCACGCGGCGGACTGCTCGCCGCGCTGCTCGCACGCAAGGGTTTCACGGCCAACCCCGGCGCGTTCGAGCACAAGCAGGGATTCCTCAACGTCTTCAATGGCGCCGGAAACTTCGATGCGGCCCGCGCCCTTGAGGACCGGGACGAGTGGGAGATCGTGACGCCAGGCGCGAGCTACAAGCTCTACCCGTGCTGCTACAGCACGCACACGGCAGTGGAAGCCGCGCTTAACCTCGTGCGCCGGCACGGCCCTTTCGACGCGAGCGCGGTGGAGCGCGTGGACTCGTGGACGTCCGCGCGCGGACTGGCGCATACCGACCGGCGCGATCCCGACAGCGACCTCGCGGCCAAATTCAGCGTGCAGTACTGCGTGGCGCGCGCGTTGCTGCACGGAAGAGTGGTGCTCGAGCATTTCGAGGGCGACGCCTGGCGCGACCCGGCGGTGCGGGCGCTGCTCGCGCGCGTCCACGCGGCACCGTACATGGGCAAGGCATTCGCGGACGACGACCCCTTCGACGCGGAAGTGAGGGTGACCCTGAAGGATGGCAGGACGTACTCGGAGAAGGTGGATCGTCCGCTGGGAAGGACCTCGGACAACCCGATCGCGCCGGAGCACCTGAAGGCGAAATTCGAGAACTGCGCCATCCGCGTCCTGACACCGCAGGCGGCCGCCGCCGTGTGCCGCAGGATCGACTCATTCGAGGAAGCGGGACCGATGCGGGAATTCACCCGGCTGCTGGAGCCGGTCACCGTTGTGAATCCCGCCCGGCAGGCGGCGAGGGGCGGCGTCGCCTGAGGAAACGGGAATGGGCACCGGGGAGTTGCTTGACGTGCTGGTGGTGGGCAAGGGAAACGCGGCTCTGTGCGCGGCGCTGTCGGCCCGCGACGCCGGCGCGACCGTGGCGATGCTGGAATCGGCGACGGTGGAGGAATCCGGCGGCAACAGCCGCTTCGCCGGGGGCGTCATGCGTTTTGCCTACAGCTCGGTCGAGGACCTGAGGACGCTCACCGACATCCCGGACGACGAGGCCAGGAACACCGACTGGGACAGCAACACGGTCGAGGAATTCTTCGAGGATCTCTACCGCGTCACGAGCTATCGCACCGATCCCGACCTGAGCGAGGCCCTGGTCACCCGGAGTCTCGACGGCATGGTGTGGCTGCGCGCGCAGGGCGCGAAGTTCGTGCCGAACTACGGCTCCCAGTCCGCCATCGTCAACGGCAAGCGCAAATTCTTCGGGCGCTTCCCGATCACCGTCAACGGCGGCGGCGCCGGGCTGGTCGAGGATCTGACGCGCACCGCCGTAAAGAAGGGCATCGAGATCCACTATGAAACGCGCGCGGTCTCGCTCATCTACGACGGCGAGCGCGTGCTCGGCGTGCGCGCCCGGCAGAAGGGCAAGCCGCTCGAATTCCGCGCGCGCGCCACGGTGCTCGCCTGCGGTGGCTTCGAGGCTAACCCGGAATGGCGCACGCGCTACCTCGGGCCGGGATGGGAGCTCGCCAAGGTGCGCGGTACCCGCCACAACGTGGGCGACGGCCTGAGGATGGCGCTCGAGATCGGCGCCTGTCCCTACGGCAACTGGTCGGGCCGGCACGCAGTATCCTGGGAACGCCATGCGCCGGAGTTCGGCGTCGTCGAGCGCTCGCACGACCCCTATCGCCACTCCTATCCGCTTTCCATCATGATCAACGCCGAGGGCAGGCGCTTCGTGGACGAGGGCGCTGACTTCTACAATTACACCTACGCCAAGTACGGCGCGGAGGTCCTGAAGCAGACCGGCCAGTTCGCCTACCAGGTGTTCGACGCCAAGGTGAAGCCGCTGCTCAAGAAGGAATACAGCGGGCGCAACGTGACGCGGTTCACCGGCAACACGCTGGAGGAGCTGGCGGGGAAGCTGGAGGGCGTCGATCCGCCGGCGTTCCTGAAGACGGTGCGCGAATACAACGCCGCCGTGCGCACCGAGGTGCCTTTCAACCACGCGGCGCGCGACGGGCGCTGCACGGCCGGCATCGAGCCGCCGAAGTCGAACTGGGCGAACCGGCTCGATACGCCGCCGTTCGAGGCCTACGGCGTGACCTGCGGCATCACGTTCACTTTCGGCGGTCTGCGCATCAACCACGAAACCGGGCAGGTGCTCGATCTCGGCTACCAGCCCATGCCGGGCCTCTACGCCGCCGGCGAGATGGTGGGCGGGATCTTCTATTTCAACTATCCGGCGGGCACGGGCCTCGTTTCCGGCCTGGTATTCGGCCGGATCGCCGGGAGCGGAGCTGCTGCGGCCGCGCGGGCGGCATGAGTGCCGCCGTCAGCCCGGCGCCGGCGCGCGGCGGAGCGCGACCGGTCGACACGCACGCGCACTGGTACCCGCGGGAGTTCATCGCGCTGCTCGACCGGAAGGCCGCCGCCAACGGCGGGCGGATGGAGCGCGACGAGAAGGGCGTCCCGGTATTCTCGCTGCCGGGGCTGCAGCCGGTTTCGAGGATGCCGCCCCTCATGGTCGAACCCGAGCTCATCCTCAAGGAGATGGACCAGCGGGGGATCGAGACCTACGTCCTGTCGCTCACGAATCCGATGGTCTATTGGGCGCCGCCGGCGTTCGGCCTCGAGCTCGCGCAGACGTGGAACGACATCTCCAGCGCGGTTTGCGTGAAGTATCCCGGCAGGTTCGTCGGCACCATCCAGCTGCCGATGCAGGCGCCCGGGATGGCGGTGCGGGAGCTCGAGCGCGCGGCGAAGCTGGCGGGCCTGCGCGCCGTCTACATGGCGACGCATGTCAACGGCAGGAACCTCGACGATACCGCGTTCTGGCCGGTGTATGAGCGGTGCGAGGGTCTGGGACTGCCGGTTTTTCTGCACCCGCTCTACCCCTGCGGCGGCGACCGGCTCGACAAGCATTTCATGCGCAACCTGTGCGGCAATCCGGTCGAAAACGGCCTTGCCGCCGCCTCGCTGGTCCTCGGTGGCGTGATGGACGCGTTCCCTGGCCTTACGGTGATGCTGCCACAGGCGGGCGGGATCTTTCCGTGGCTCATCGGCCGCTTCGATCGGGGCGCGGAGGTGCGAACGGAGCTTGCCCACATGACGCAGCCGCCCAGTGCCTACCTGCGGCGCTTCTACTACGATACCGTGAGCCATCACCCGCTCATCATGAAGTTCCTGACCGAGCTGGTGGGGGCCGACCGTGTCGTTCTCGGCAGCGACTACAACCAGGACATGGGCTGCGAACGGCCGGTGGAATTTGTCCAGAAGATTCCCGGACTGACGGAACGCGAGCGGAACCTGATCCTGCGCGAGAATGCCACGCGCTTGCTGCGCCTTTGACCGCGCTAGAGCAGTCGATCAGGAACCGAATGCCGGAGTTCGGGCGGCCGTTGCTCAGGCCGCGCCGGACCGCGCGATCACCGGAACGTTCCGGCGTCGCAGGATCCAGTAGCCGACGAAGAGGCCGACCGGGACGCAGGCGAGCACCGCGACCTGGCGATCCGGATGGAGCAGCACCACCAGCGCGACAGCGGCGAGCGCGAGCCGCAGCGGCACATCGATTACGCGGCGGTCCGAGAACCGCGCCTGGATGCTAAAGGTGACGCCGATCGTCGCGGTGAGGATCAGCAGCATCGCCCCGATCTGCGCGATCCCGGGTTCCAGCACAAGCTCAGGCCGGGTGAAGACGCCGGCCATCAGCACGAACAGCACGACGCAGATCGTTATCGCGCGAAACAGCGTCTGCATGAAGGACGTTTCCGCGATCTTCGCCGTGACAGCGGCGGCGACCGAGGTGGGCGGCGTGAGCTCGCCCCAGACTGCGAGGAAGAAGGCGAAGAAGTGCACGACCCACGGGTCCACGCCGACGCGGATCATCGGCGGTGCGATTACAAGGGCCGTAATGATATAGGTCGGGGCCGGCGGGAGCCCCGTCCCGAGCAACGCGCCGAAGAAAAAGGCGAGGA
>JAHZNX010000138.1 GCA_020028375.1 Betaproteobacteria bacterium
GCCGGCACCTGCCGCAGCAGGGGCTTCGCTTCGTGGACGCAGCGGGCGCGGCCCTCGGCGGTGGCGAGATCCACGCGCCCCGTAAGTTCGTCGATCAGGAACCGCGACAACGGCACCGATTTCCCGAGCAGGCCCTCGAATGCGTTTCTGCCGTGCTTGCGCACGTAGGTGTCGGGGTCTTCGCCCTCGGGCAGGAAAAGGAATCGCAACTCCTTGCCGTCGGCGAGCTGGGAGAGGCTCGTTTCGAGCGCGCGCCACGCGGCGCGGCGCCCCGCCGCGTCGCCATCGAAGCAGAACACGATCTCGTCGGCCTGGCGCAGGAGCTTCTGCACGTGCAGCGGCGTCGTCGCGGTGCCGAGCGTCGCGGCCGCGTACTCGATGCCCGACTGCGCGAGCGCCACGACATCCATGTAGCCTTCGACCACCAGAACCCGGCCGGCGTCGCGGATCGCCCGCCGTGCCTGGTAGAGGCCGTAGAGCTCGCGTCCTTTCTCGAAGACCGGCGTCTCCGGCGAGTTGAGGTATTTCGGCTCTCCCTCGCCCAGGATCCGCCCGCCGAAGCCGATCACATTGCCGCGCGCGTCCACGATCGGGAACATGATGCGGTTGCGGAAGACGTCGTAGCGGCGCCCGTCGTCGTGGCTCTTCACCAGCCCCGCTTCGGCGAGCGCCTTCCCGTCATAGTCGGAAAATGCCGCCGCGAGCCCCTGCCACTCCTCGGGCGCGTAGCCGATGCCGAAGCGCTTTGCGATGTCGCCAGACACGCCGCGTTGCTTGAGGTAGGCAATGGCCTGCGGTGCGTCTTTCAACCGCGCCCGGTAGTGCTGCGCCGCCTGCAGCAACACTTCGTAGAGCGTCACGCCGTGCTCCGCCCTGCGCTGCGCCGCCTCGGTGCGCACTTCCGGCACTTTCATGCCGAGACTTTGCGCCAGCTCCTTCACGGCTTCGACGAAGCCGAGGCCCCCGTGCTCCATCAGGAAGCCGACCGCCGTGCCGTGCGCGCCGCAGCCGAAGCAATGGTAGAACTGCTTCGTCGGGGACACCGTGAACGAAGGCGTCTTCTCGCTGTGAAACGGGCAGCACGCGACGTAATTCGCCCCGGCGCGCTTGAGTTTCACGTGCCGGTCCACGACCTCGACGATATCGACCCGGCCGAGGAGCTCCTGGATGAAGGATTGCGGGATCATCTGCCGGAAATGCGTGACGCGTGACGAGTGATGAGTGACAACAAACCCGGCATGGCGCGAGTATAGCGCCGCGCGCGGAAGGAACAACAGAAAAAATCAGCGTGGCGGGCGCCGCCGACGAAAGCAATTAGCCTGCCAGGTTCGATTTCACCAGCGCGGACACTTTGGTCATGTCGGCTCTTCCCGCCAACTTGCCCTTCAGAGCACCCATCACCTTGCCCATGTCCGCGGGGGCCTTGGCGCCGGTCGCGGAAATGGCTTCCGCCACTGCCGCCGCGATCTCGGCGTCCGACAGCGCCTGCGGCATGTAGCCCTGCAGCAGGTCGCTTTCGAACTTCTCGTTCTGCGCGAGGTCCTGCCGCCCGCCCTTCTCGAACTGGGCGATCGACTCGCGCCGCTGCTTGATCATCCGTTCGATGACGCCCACCACGTCCGCGTCGGCGAGCTCCTTGCGCTCGTCCACCTCGCGCTGCTTCACCGCGGCGAGCAGCAGCCGCAGCGCATCGCGGCGCCGGGCGTCGCCCCCGCGCATCGCGGCCTTCAGGTCATCGTTGATGCGGGACTTGAGGGTCAATACATCCGTGGCGGCAGGAGTTGCGACCGCAGGCGCTTGTGGTGGCGCTTGATTGCGGCCGCGAGCTTGCGCTTGCGTTCCGTGGTGGGCTTCTCGTAATACTCGCGCGCCCGCAACTCGGTGAGCAGGCCGGTTTTCTCGACGGTGCGCTTGAAGCGGCGCAGCGCCGCCTCGAACGGTTCGTTCTCCTTGACTCGGACAGTCGTCATAACATCTCTGGTCGCAATTGGAAAAGTCGTATTATATCAAGCCATAAGCCATTTTTGAAGCTGCTGGAAATTTCATGTTGGTGCTCGGCATCGAAACGTCCTGCGACGAGACCGGCGTCGCCCTCTATGACGGCGCGCGCGGGCTGCTCGGGCACGTACTGCACACGCAGGCGCGCCTGCACGCCGATTATGGCGGCGTGGTGCCCGAGCTCGCCTCGCGCGACCATGTCCGCCGCCTGCTGCCGCTCACGAGCCGCCTGCTCGAGCAGACCGGCTGCCGCTTGGGGGAACTTTCCGCGGTTGCCTACACCGAAGGCCCCGGCCTCGCCGGAGCACTGCTGGTCGGGGCCGCGACGGCGCACGGCCTCGGCTATGCGCTCGGCGTGCCGGTGCTCGGCGTGCACCATCTCGAGGCGCACCTGCTCTCACCGCTGCTCTCGAAGCCCGCCCCCGCCTTCCCCTTTGTCGCCCTGCTGGTCTCCGGCGGCCACACCCAGCTGATGCGCGTGGACGGAGTGGGCGACTACGAGCTCCTCGGCGAGACGCTGGACGATGCCGCCGGCGAGGCGTTCGACAAGACCGCCAAGCTCCTCGGCCTTGGGTATCCCGGCGGCCCGGCGCTCGCGCGCCTGGCCGCCACCGGGACAGCGGGCCGCTTCAACCTGCCGCGCCCGATGCTCGCGAGCGGGGGCCTCGACTTCAGCTTCAGCGGGCTGAAGACCGCGGTGCTGACGGTCATCAGGGAACGCAAGGTTGACGGGGCCGCGCGCGCCGATCTCGCCGCCGAGATCGAGGCTGCAATCGTGGAGGTGCTGGTCGCAAAGGCGCTCGCCGCGCTCCGGCATGCGGGGCTCAAGCGGCTGGTGGTCGCCGGCGGCGTCGGCGCCAATCTGACCCTGCGCGCCCGGCTCGCCGTCGCGGCCCGCGCGCACGGCTTCGAAGTGTTCCACCCGGAACTCGAGTTCTGCACCGACAACGGCGCCATGATCGCATTTGCAGCCGCCATGCGGCTGCAACACCGGGAAGGGAGAAGGGGAAAGGGGGAAGGGTTGGGATTCACCGTGCGGCCACGGTGGGAACTCGCGACCGCGACGCAGTAAAGCTGTCTTCCCCGCGCAGGCGGGGACCCAGGCCAAACTGACCCGCGCTGGACGCCCGCCGCCGCGGGCATGACGAGAGCTAGCTCTGCGGCGAGCCGGAACCGCCGCCGATCCTGCCCTCGGTACCGGCGATGAGACTGCGGATATTGGCCTGATGGCGCCACGCGATCAGAAGCGCAATCACCGTGACGCCGACCGCCCCCTCCAGCGTAAAGCGGCCCATGCCGTGCAGAAAGAACGCAAAGAACGGCGCGAAAGCCGCCGCAACCAGCGCGGCGAGTGAGGAGTAGCGGAAGAAGAAGGCGATGATAAGCCAGGTTGCGATGGCTCCCGCACCGAGCCAGGGATCGAGTGCGACGAGAACGCCGGTCGCTGTGGACACTCCCTTGCCGCCGCGGAAGCGCAGGAACACCGGGTACATATGGCCGAACGTGGCAGCAACCGCTGCGGCGGGCACCGCGATATCGGCCGCCCCCGCGTCGGCCAGGCGCTGCGCGAGGAACACGGCAAGCCAGCCCTTGAGAGCGTCACCGACGAGAGTGAGCGCCGCGGCGGCTCGTTTTCCGGTCCGCAGCACGTTCGTCGCGCCGGGATTGCCGGAGCCGTAGCTGCGCGGGTCGGGCAGCCCGAATGCGCGGCTCACGATCACCGCGAACGGGATCGAGCCCAGCAGGTACGCCAGCAGCGCAGCCGATACAGTGCTCATTCGAATTCACATACAATTGCCGCTCATTCTAGCCCCGAATGGACACGATCTTCATCACTGACCTGCGCGTCGAGATGCTGATCGGCGTCTACGACTGGGAGCGCAGGGTGCCGCAGACGGTGCAGCTCGATCTCGAGATCGGCATCCCGGACGGCGGCCGCCCGCGCAGCGACCGCATCCGCGAGACGATCGACTACGCCAAGGTCATCGAGCGCATCAAGTCGTCGCTCAAGCAGGACCGCTTCCTGCTGGTCGAGCGGCTTGCCGAGCACCTCGCCGGGCTCGTGATGACGGAGTTCAAGGCGCCGTGGGTGAAGGTGAGCGTCAGCAAGCTCGCGGTGGAAAAGGACGTGAAGCGGGTCGGCATCACCATCGAGCGCGGCTCTAAGGATGACAAGTGATTCATCCCCTGGGATGATGCTTCGCGTGAAGTTGCTTGAGACGCTCCCTCGCCACGTGCGTGTAGATCTGGGTAGTGGAGATGTCCGAGTGCCCGAGCAGAAGCTGCACCACGCGCAGGTCGGCGCCGTGGTTCAAGAGATGCGTGGCGAACGCGTGGCGCAGCGTGTGCGGCGAGATCGGCTTCCTGAGGCCGGCCTGGGCGGCGTAGCGGCGCAGCAGGTGCCAGAACATCTGGCGCGTCATGGCGGCCCCGCGCGCGGTGACGAACAAATCGTCGGCCGCGCGGGCGCCGAGGAGCTGCGGCCGCGCCTCCCCGAGGTAGCGCCGGATCCACGCGATCGCCTCCTCGCCGAGCGGCACCAGCCGCTCCTTCGAGCCCTTGCCCACCACCTGCACGACACCCATGTCCTGACTCACCTGGCCGAGCTTGAGCGTGACCAGCTCCGTGACGCGAAGGCCGCTCGCGTAGAGGGTTTCGAGCATCGCCTTGTCGCGCAGGCCGAGCGGGCGGTCCACGCGCGGCGCGGCAAGGAGGTTCTCGACGTCCTCCTCGGTGAGGCTCTTCGGCAGCCCCCGCGGCAGCTTCGGCGCGTCGATCTTGAGCGTGGGATCGGCCTTGATCCGGCCCTGCCGCAGGCAGTAGCGGTAGAAGCGCTTCAGGCTCGAAAGGAGCCGCGCGGCGCTCGACGCGCGCGTCCGCTTCCGGAACAGGTGGCCGAGATAGGCCTGGACGTCGGCGACGTTGCCCTCGAGCAGCTTCTTGCCCTGCCCGGCGTCGAGCCATGCCGCAAACTGGGCGAGGTCGCGGCGGTAGGCCTCCAGCGTGTTCTTCGCGAGCCCGTCCTCGAGCCACAGGGCATCACAGAATTCATCGATGATCCCGGAATCCCTGCGAGCCATGCCCGATGATACCAACCGGGCAAGCTGGACAAATGGTAGATTATGTGCGCAGGCGCGCCCGCCGCGGTCACCATTGAGGAAACCATGACTCATATCATCCGGATCGTCCTGATGCTTGTCGCATGCGCCTGCGTTGGGGGCACGGCGCTCGCGCAGAAGTACCCCACCCGATCGGTGCGCATCATCGTTCCGCAGGTGCCCGGCGATCCCTGCGACATCTTCGGCCGCCTGCTGGGCCAGCGGATGGGCGAGCGGCTCGGGCAGCAGTTCGTCGTCGACAACCGGCCCGGCGCGAGCGGCACGATCGGACTCGCGCTCGCCGTGCAGGCGCCCGCCGACGGCTACACGATCGCCTGCGGGCAGGGCGGCAACATGTCGGTCATTCCGCACACGATGAAAAACGTGCCCTACCACGCGCTGAAGGACTTCGCGCCGGTCGCGCTGATCGCGACCAATTATCTCGCGCTGGTGGTGCACCCGAGCACGCCCTTCAAGAACGTCGGGGAACTCATCAAGTACCTGAAGGCCAACCCGGGCAAGGTCAGTTTCGCCAGCAACGGCGAAGGCGCATTCGTGCACATGGCAACCGAGCAGTTCCGCTCCGCCGTGGGCGGCTTCGAGTACCTGCACGTGCCCTTCAGGGGGGTGGCGGAAATGGGGCGGGAAATCATGGCTGGAAGAGTAGATGCAGGCATCAGCTCGTTCACCGGCATGTATCCGTTCATCCAGTCCGGCAGGGTGCGGCTCCTTGGCATCGCGAAAGCCACGCGCGCACCCAATTATCCTGACCTGCCCACGATCGCGGAGACGGTGCCGGGATTCGAGTCCGGCGGGTGGTTCGGATTCGTCGCCCCGGCCAACGTGCCGAAGGACATCATCGCGATCCTCAACCGCGAAGCGAACGCGGCCATGAAAGTGCCGGAGGTGCGCGCGAAGCTCGAAGCCCTGGGGCTGGAGGTCTGGACCGAGTCGCCGGAATATCTCGGCAAGCTCATGAAGAGCGAATACGACAAGTACGGCAAAGTCGCGCGCGACATCGGGCTCGTGCCGAAGTAGCCCCCTCACCCCTTCCCCCTCTCCCGAGTGGAGAGGGGAAATGGCCAGCGGTAAATGGTGTATCACCCATTTACCGAAGGCTCAATTGGCGCTCACGCCCTCGTGCCGGAGCAGCCAGCGCTTCACCTCCATCGGAAA
>JAHZNX010000139.1 GCA_020028375.1 Betaproteobacteria bacterium
AAGATCTATGGCGGCCCGGTTCCGGCGTAGCCGGGCGCCGCAGCGGCAAGACGCGCGGCAACTTCTGCACGCAATCGCATGGCAAGCGCCGGCAGATCTTCGTCGTAAGTGCCGGCACGAATGGCCGTCACGAGTTCGAGGTCAGCGGACGTTTCGCCGGATTCGTTCGACGCAAGATCACGCATGATCAACCCTGCGGCGTGCGCTGCCACCAGCAGTCGCAGCCGCAGTTCGCGCGGGGCTTGCGTGGCCAGCGCGCGCAATTCCGCTTCAAGCGCTGCACTCAATGTCGTTGCGTCCGGAACGTCGGTCATTGAGGCGGCCTCTCGATCAGGTCAAGCAAGTCCCATTCAACCTCGGCAATGCGACGGCCGAGCACCAGGCGTTCGAGACTGTGGTGTCGGCCGGCCAGATAGGCTCGCGAGTGACGCAGGCAGTAAAGCCCCCACCACACCTGCCCCGCAACCTCGCCAATCCGCAGATGAGCGGGCTCCAGCGGCGCAGGAGCCATTTCCGCATAGCCTTCCAGCAACGCGCTGATGGGGCCCAGTCCGCCGGCCCGGCGGTCGTCGCGTCCGTAACGCCACGGTCGTAGCAGGAAGAAGCCAAGGTCTGTCGCGGCATCGCCCACACGCGCGAACTCCCAGTCGATGAGCGCTGCCAGCCGCCCGGCGCCATCGACCATCATGTTGCCGATACGGAAGTCGCCGTGCGCGAGCACCGCGGAGCGCACAGGCGGGCGGTGCAGCTCGAGCCAGCGTACTGCGAGCGCCAGAACAGGGCGGGTCGGTGCAAACTCGTCGAGCTCGGCGGCGAAGCGCGCGACGATCGCGTCATGTGCGTGAGGCGGTACGGGTTCGTTGATGACGAGAGCGGGCTTGATCGCAGCGAGCCGCCCGGCGGCGCGGCCGATGTCCCGCAACAGCATCTCCGGATCGGGCGTCCCGGCAAGAATCCGTCGTGGACTCGACGTGCCGTCCACCCATTCCGTGATCAGTGCTGAGCTGACGAACCGCCCGCCCGTAGGCTCAAAAGCCACCGGCCGCGCCGCGGGCACGCCGGCTTCATAGGCCGTGCGGCCGGCGATGAATTCGCGCTCCCGCGTCGACCAGGGCTCCAGTTCATCGAGTGGATCGCGCTTGAGGACATAGCGGCGCTCGCCCGCCCGCAGCATCCAGCTCTCTCGCGACGCCCCGCCGGGCAAGGCTTCGACGGTTACCTCGCGCGGCTGCACCGGTTCGCCGGCGTCGACCAGGACTTCCCCGGCCAAGTACGGATCCGGCGCGTTCGCGGTCACCGGACGGTGGGGTCCCAGCGACGCAGCTCCTGCTTGGCCACGGTGAGCTTGTGGACCTCGTCAGGTCCGTCGCCGATGCGCAGCAGGCCGCGTACGTTGATGAACAGCTCCGGCAGCACCGTGTCGTCGGAAACACCGAGCGCGCCGTGAATCTGGATCGCGCGATCGATGATCGCCTGCGCCCGCTGCGCGGTGAACACCTTGGCCACCGAGATATCGCGATACGCGCGCTCCTTGCCATACAGATCCATCGTGCGTGCGGCACGCAGTACCAGCAGCCGCGCCGCGTCGAGCTCGATGCGCGACTCGGCGAGAACATCACGGACCATTTGCATGTCGCCCAGCACGCCGTGCTTGAGTCGCCGTGACAGTGCCCGCTGCGCTCCAAGCTCCAACGCCCGCTCGGCCATGCCCAGCGCGCGCATGCAATGATGAATGCGTCCCGGGCCGAGACGGCCTTGCGCAAGTTCGAAGCCCATGCCGCGCTGCGCGATCAGGTTCTCCGCCGGCACCCGGCAGTTCTGGAACAGCAGCTCGCAGTGGCCCGGCCCGGCAGCATGTCCGAATACCGGCACGCGACGCAGCACCTTGAGTCCTGGTGTATCCATCGGCACGCCGATGAGACTGAAACGCCGGTGCGGCTCGGCTTCGGGATCGGTCTTCGCGACCGTCAAACACACTGCGGAGCCGATCGCGAAGCTGATGAACCACTTGCGGCCGTTGATCACCCACTCGCCATCCTCGAGTACGGCGCTGGTCGCCACAGCTGTCGGGTCGCTGCTCGCCACGTCCGGTTCCGTCATGGCGAAGCAGGTCCGGATCGCACCAGTGACGAGCGGGTCGGTCCAATGCTGGCGCTGCCCCGGCGTGGAGTGCTCGAGCAGGATCTCCATGTTGCCGGTGTCCGGATAGTTGCAGTTGAACACCATCGGCGCCCAGGGCGTGCGGCCCAGCAGCTCGCAGACATGTCCGTAATCGACGATGCTGAGGCCGGCGCCCAGTTTCGAATCCGCGAGGAACAGGTTCCAGAGCCCCTGCTTCCTGGCGGCGGCGCGCAGCTCGGCCATCAGCGGCGAGAACGGCTCGGGCCCGTTGACCGCCTCCATCGAGGCGCTCAGCTCCCGCTCCACCGGCATCACGTGCTGGTCCATGAATGCGGCAACGCGCTCGCGTACCTGGGCACCGTGCTCGCTGAGTCGGAAGTCAAGCTCCTGCGGTTGCAGCGGAGTGGCGTGTGGATGAATGATGGCTGGCATCGGACGACGATATCGACAGCGCTGTTTCGGGGTCAAGTCAACAGCGCGTACGATTGGCCTGATAACGCTGACGTGGTCGGCTTGACGCAGGAAGGGAAGACAATGAAAACAACCGCATCACTGACTGTGCTGGTGGCCACGATCATGCTGCTCGCGTCAGCCAACGCATCAGCTGCGCAACCTGGGAGTCCACCCCCAGGCATGGGCCCCCTGCCATCCGTCACCTGCTCCGCCAGCGAGGCTGGCGTCTCGTTCGTCTGCGGGCCGAAGGATGTCGAGGACATTGTCGCGGTTCCGGGCTCCGACTGGCTGATCGCCGGCGAGACGGGGATCCGCAACCCTCCCGGCGCATTGGTTGCGATCAACACGCGCACCCGGACCTGGCATCGGATCTTCCCCAGCGACAAATCGCCGGCCGGCGATTCCGGCCCGGACTGCAAGGCCGCTCCCGACCCCGGGAAGTTCAATACCATCGGACTCGGCCTGGCCGCTCCGCGCAGCGGGCCAATGCGGCTTTATGCGGTCGAACGCCTGCGCCGCGCCATCGAAATCTTCGACCTGCGCATGACCTCGACGGGCCCCGAGGTGAGCTGGAACAGCTGCATCCCGATGCCAGCGGGCAAAACCGGGAACTCGGTGCTCCCCTTGCCCGACGGGCGCTTCGCCGTCAGCACCTTCCTCGAGGACGGTTTCGACTTCCCGAAACCGGGCCGCGAGGTCAACACCGGCCGGGTGCTGATCTGGACGCAGGGACAAGGCTTCACGGAGCTTCCAGGCTCGTTCTTGCCTGCTCCCAATGGCCTGGCGCTCAACCCTGACGGAACCAGCATTTTCGTCGCTGCCAGCGGCGCAAGAGCGATCCTGAAAATCGCCCTGGACGGCCGCGGCGTCCTGCAACGGATTCCGCTCGAGTTCGGGCCGGACAACCTTCATTCCGCGCCCGACGGCTCCATCCTCGCCACCGGCCGGGCGCGCGAGGCCGCATGCGGAGATATTCCGCGGTCCGACCAGCCGCCGCAGCCCACCACGATGTGTCCGCGCGGTGTCATGGTGGTCCGGATCAAGCCTTCGACAGGCGCCATGCAACTGGTCGCGCGCACCGCTCCCAACCTCAATTTCTCGGCTGGCAGCAGCGCCGCCCAGGTGCGTGATGAAATCTGGCTGACGGCCTTCCCGTCAGCCGGGGTGGGCTACGTCAAGGCGAAATGAAGCGGGTAAACCCTCGATCAGCGGGCAATCCGGCATAAGGACCTTGGCCCGCGATGAAGTGATGCGCCTCTGTGCCGGCGTCGTTGATACAGATACGAAAGATCGCATCGTTCGTTTGCCGCAAGCTCAGCATCTCTTCCGCATCGAGGTTCAGCAGGATCGCGGCCAACGCACGATTGATGAATCCGTGCGCGACGATGGCCACGGTGTTTTTCTGCTGTGACTCGAGGTCGCGCAGGAAGCTCCGGCCGCGCCGCAGCAGATCGCTGAAATTCTCCCCGCCTCTGGGACGCACATTCAGCATGTCAGTCTTCCACTGCGCGAACTCTTCCGGCCAAAGTTCCTTGATTTCACTGTAGAAATAACCGGACCATTCGCCGGAGGACCATTCCTTCAGACGATCATCCTCCACCGGCGGAAAATCGAAATGCGCGCCGGCGACCGAAAGCGTCTCTCTCACCCGGCCCAGCGGCGAGGAATAAACCGCGTCCACAGCCAGACCGGAAAGAAACAAGCCGGTCTGCCGCGCATGCGCGCGTCCACTCTCGCTGAGCCGCGAATCCCATTGGCCCTGCATGCGACGAGCGGCATTCCATTCGGTCTCGCCATGGCGAACGAGATAGTAGGTGCGCCTCATCCGCGGCTCAGAAACCCTTCCAGGCGCCTGCGGATGATGTCTTCCGCCTGCGTCATGATGCGGTCGATGAGTTCCTGGCAGGTTGGAATATCGTGAATGAGGCCGGCAACCAGACCGCACGACCATGCGCCCGCATCCATCTGCCCTTCGAGCATGATCTTCGGGTAGACGCTGGCAACGTCGTGGACGATGTCTTCGAACCTGATCCTGTCGCCGAGCGATTTTTCCTTGCCGATGATGCGATCCACGGCTTCGTTCCTGAGCACGCGTTCGGTGTTGCGCAGCGGGCGCAGGATCAGGCGTGTGTCGAGCTCCGTTGCCGCGACGATGGCCTGCTTCACGTTCTCGTGCACTGGCGCTTCTTTGGTGGCGACGAACCGAGTGCCCATGTTGATGCCGTCGGCGCCCATGGCCAGCGCGGCGACCAGGGAACGGCCGTCGGCCATGCCACCCGACGCCACGAAAGGGATGCTGAGCTCGTCCGCGGCGCGCGGCAGCAGAATGAAATTCGGAATGTCGTCCTCGCCCGGATGACCGGCGCACTCGAAGCCATCGACGCTGACCGCATCGCACCCGATCTGCTGCGCCTTGAACGCGTGCCGCACCGAGGTGCACTTGTGAATGACCTTGATGCCATTCTCCTTGAGAACGGGCAGGTATTGCTTCGGATTGTTTCCGGCGGTCTCGACGATTTTCACACCACCTTCGATGATCGAGCGGATGTAGCCCGGATAGTCGGAGGTGGTGACGGCAGGCAGGAAGGTCAGGTTTACGCCGAACGGCTGGTCGGTCATCGCGCGGCAGCGCGCGATCTCCTTCGCGAGTGCTTCGGGAGTGCGCTGCGTGAGGCCGGTGATGATGCCCAGACCACCGGCGTTCGATACGGCTGACGCCAGTTCGGCGAAGCCCACATAGTGCATGCCACCCTGAATGATCGGGTGTTCGATGCCGAGCAGTTCGGTAATGCGCGTCTGCAAGCAGGGCCGCTTCCGGTCAGCCCGATTGATTTCCGACCGGAAGCGGCCACGCCATCATTGTTTCTTGGCGGTGAACTTGCCCTGACCCATGGTGCCGTATATGACGATCCCGGACATGTTCTTGCCAGTCACCTTGCCGACGAAATCGATCTGCATTTCGCCGTCGCCAAATGGCGAAGTCACGGTTTCGCTCAGTTCAACGTCGCCGTCCTTGCAAGTGCCACTTACATCGACTTCGCCGTTTCGGCCTGAAGCCTTGCCCGTTACGTGGTCGCCGTCCTGAGCGAGCTTCATGACCACTTCTTCCGATCTTTCCCCGACCATTTCGAACTTCCAGGTTCCAGTGCACGGAGCGGCAGCCGCGCCTGCAACCCCGGGCTCTGCAGCACCCGCCACAGCGCCGCAGCCAAAGGCGACAGACAGAGCTCCCAATGCCGCAATCATCGCTAGCCGATTCATGGTCATAGTCCTCCTGTGCAGTGTCACGGATTTCAGATCGTACCCGAACCGGCGCGCATCGCCTCAGCGCCGCGCGGCGTCAGTCTGCGTACCCTGGGAACCCGGCAGCATCACCATGATCATAAGTGCACTCACCGTCCCATCCAGCCCCCGGGCGGCCAGCGCATTGACGGGGACTCCGACCTTCAACAGGGTCCGATCTGCAGGAAACGAACTGACCACCGGGATATCTGGCGGCAATAGAACGTGACGCGTCCCGCCGTCGTAGGCGATGTCGATTTCGTGACCGGCGGCGCTTTTGGTCACCTTGGTCACCGTACCGTTGGTGATGGTCGTCCCCGATTCGGGCATCGGTCCCCTGCCCGACCCGAGGGTCGGGGAGCCAGGCGCGATCAGCCGGAATCCATATGAACGCCCCGTACCATCG
>JAHZNX010000140.1 GCA_020028375.1 Betaproteobacteria bacterium
CGCCACCCTGCTCAACGGTTACCTGATCACCGCGGTCACGATGTGCGACGTGCACCGCGCGACGCTCACCCACATCACGCCGGAAGTGATGCCGCCGGCTCTGGCGATCGCCGAACGCGATGCGCTCTCCGGGCGCGAGCTGCTGGTCGCGCTCGCTGCCGGGTGCGAGACGATGACCCGCATCGGGATTGCGATGGACTGGCCCGTGGCGCGCGCCAGGGGCTGGCACGGCCCCGGCGTCCTCGGTCCGTTCGGCGCCGCCGCGGCGGTCGGCCGCCTGCTCGGCTTCGACGAGGAAACCATGGCGCGCGCGTTCGGCCTCGCCGGCAGCCAGTCCGCGGGCACGTTCGCGGCATGGGGCACGCCGACCGTCAAGTTTCATCAGTGCCGGGGCGCGCTCTCGGGCCTGATGGCGGCGCTGCTCGCTCACCAGAAATTCGTGGCGACCCGCGAGTTCCTGACCGCCCCGGATGGCGGGCTGTTCAGCACCTATTCGAACGGCGGGCGCCCGGAAGCGCTCACGGACGGCCTCGGCAGGCGCTGGGAGCTGGAGAACATCGCGCTGCGCCTGTGGCCATCCGCCTCCACCATACAGGGGTTCATCACCGCGATGTTCGACCTCGTGGAAAAGCACCGTCTGGATTTCGAACAGGTGAAGAGACTGCGCGTGTCGCTCAACAAGACCGCCGTGGACATGCACGGAATTTTCCCGCGCTACCAGGGCAAGTTCGAAGCGCTGCTCTCGACCCATTATTGCGCGACCGCGATCCTCCACGACCGGGCGCTGACGCTCGCCCAGTTCGAGCCCGGGCGCTACAACGACCCCGTGCTCGCGCGCTTCGCGGCCGAGCGGGTGGAAATGAAGGCCGACCCCGCGCTCTCCGGAGTCCAGTGCGTGGTGGAGGCGGAAACCGTGGACGGCCGCACGGTCAGCGTCCGCTGCGACCACCCGCGGGGCTCGCCCGAGAATCCGCTTGCGCGCGCGCAGATCGAGGAGAAGTTCCGGGCGTACGCCGGGGCGCTGCTGCCGGGGCCCGCCGTCGAGGAAGCGGTCGGGGCGATCGCCAGACTCGAAGAACTCAAGTCGGTGCGCCGGCTGATGGATCTGCTGAGGGCGGGCGATGCGAAGCACGCCCGCAAGTCCGCGTAAGCAAACGATGACGAAGCAATGCACTGGGGGGATTTGCAAATGAAGACCTTCTACCTTCTGCCTTCTGCCTTCTGCGTTAGCCTGGCCGCGGGCGCAGCACTCTACTGCGCCGCAGCCGCCGCGCAACCTTATCCCAGCCGGCCCGTGCGCATCGTCGTGCCGCAGGCGGCCGGAGGCGGGGTGGACATCATGGCGCGTTCCGTCGCCCAGAAGCTCACCGAGTCCTGGGGCCAGCAGGTGATCGTGGACAACCGCCCGGGTGCCAACGGCATCATCGGCATCGAGGCCGTGGCGAAGGCAAAGCCCGATGGCTACACGCTCTCCGCTGCCTTCACCTCGGTGCTCACGATCAACCCGCACGTCTACAAGTCGCTGCCTTATGACACCTTCCGTGACTTCGCGCCGATCTCGCAGACGGTGACCAACACCATCGTGCTGATCGTGCATCCGTCCCTGCCGGTGAAGTCGGTGAAGGAACTGGTAGCGCTCGGTCGCTCGCGGCCGGGTCAACTCGACTACGGGTCATTCGGGGTCGGCAACATGACGCACCTGGCGGGCGAGCTGCTGCGCGTGGAGACCGGGCTCAGGATGGTCCACGTCCCGTACAAGGGAGAGACGCCGGCCCTCACCGAGCTGATCGGCGGCCAGGTCGCGCTGCTGTTCGCGGTATCTTCCGCCGCGGCGCCCCACATTCGTGCCGGCAGGGCGCGGTTGCTCGCCACCGGCGGGGAAAAGCGCGCGACGGCATGGCCCGACACGCCCACGATGATCGAGGCCGGATTTCCGAAGGTGCAGGTCACGGGCTGGAACGGGTTCCTTGCACCGGCCGGCACGCCCCCGGAAATCATCCAGATGGTTTACCGCGACAGCGCCCGGCACCTGGCAGCCGCGGATCTCCGCGACCGCCTGAGCGCCCTCGGCGCGGAGCCCGCCGGCACAACACCCGAGCAGTTCGCGGCTTTCCTCAGGTCGGAAACCGAGAAATGGCTGCGCGTGTCGAAGGCGGCCGGCATCTATCAAAGCCAATGACCGCCGACACGCCCGCTCTGGCGAGCGTGGTTGTCCTGAAGCTGCATGAGTTCCCGCGCAAGCCGGTAGCCGAGCAGGTCAAGCTCAAGTCGCGGCTCGAGTCGCTGGTCGGATCGGCCATCCGGCCGCTACCGGTCGCCGCGCGCATCGTCCTCGACACCTTCGATGGCCTGGCGGTCGTGGTGCCCGTCCGGCCGCGCGCCGCGCTCGCGCTCGCCGTGCGCTCCCTGGCGGCCGCGGACATTCCCCTGTGCGTCGGCGTCAACCACGGCCCCGTCAAGCCGGTGATCGACGCGCTGCGCGGGCCCGGAGTGGTCGGCGACGCGCTCGCCTCGGGATTGACCCTGGCGAACGCCGCGACGCCCGGACGCCTCGTCGCCTCGCGCTCCTTCCGCGAAGCCCTCAAAGCCGACTCGCCGGCCCGCGCGGCGGACCTGAGGGCCACGGGGACGTTTACCGACGCGAACCTGCGCGCCCACGAATTATTCACGTTCGACCGGCGTGCGGCGCGCGCGCGGCGCTGGCGCCTGTTCGCGCTTGGCACCTTCACCATCGCCACCATCCTCGGGACCGGTTTCGGCGCGCGCTACGCGCGCCTGGCATACGAGCCTCCTCCGCCGCCACCGGTGCGGCCCGCGGTCATCCAGCTTCAGATCAAGCCCCGCGGCGACGTGTACATCGACGGCGTGTGGCAGGGCGCGAGTCCGCCCCTCACCCGGATCGAGGTCGACCCCGGTCCCCACACGATCGAGGTGCGCAACCGTCCGAGTCCGCCGCTCAGGCTCGAGGTCAGCCTGGGGTCGGGAGAAGGCATGACCATTACGCACACGTTCACCGCGCCCCCGCCCGCCCCGAAGAGCGCGCCCAAGAGCGCCGCCAAGCGCCCGGAAAAGAAGGTGGAGAAGAAACCGGAAGAGCCCCGGCGGAAGACTCCGGGCGATTACTGGCGCCAGTTCCGCCGCGATATAGGGTTCTAGCCGATGAGCGAGGCGGCACTCAAGCAGCTCGGCCGCTACCGCCTCGTCGCGGAACTCGGGCGCGGCGCGATGGGGATCGTCTACCGGGCGGAGGACCCGCTGCTCAACCGCACGGTTGCCGTCAAGAGCATCATCCTGATGGATGACCCGGCAACGCGCACCGACTACGAGGCGCGCTTCCTCCAGGAAGCCAAGGCGGCGGGCGGGCTCAACCATCCCAACTTGGTCACGATCCACGACGTCGGCCGCGAGGGTGATGTCGCGTACATGGCGATGGAGCTGCTCGAAGGGACCGAGCTGCGCGCGCTGATGGCGCACGGGCGCGTGCCGCTGCCGTTCGCCCTCGACGTCATGGCGCAGACGGCGGACGGCCTCGCGCACGCGCACGAGCACGGCGTGGTCCACCGCGACATCAAGCCCGGCAACATTATGATCGTTCACGGCCGCATCGCGAAGATCATGGATTTCGGGATCGCGCGGGTGCGTGCATCCGACGTGAAGACGCAGACCGGGGCGATACTCGGCTCGCCGCGCTACATGTCGCCGGAGCAGGTGACCGGGCAGCCGGCGGATCGCAGGTCCGATATCTTCTCGCTCGGCGTCGTGCTGCACGAGCTGGCGGCGGGAGAGCCTCCGTTCACCGCGCCCACCATGACGCAGCTCATGCACCAGATCGCGACTGCGACGCCCCGCCCGCCGAGCGCCACCAACCCGGCGGTGCCCGCGATGCTCGACCTGATCGTCGCCCGGGCGCTGCAGAAGCAGCCCGCCGAGCGTTACCAGAGCGCGGCAGAGCTCGCCTCCGATCTGCGCTCCTGCCTGGCGGAGCTCGCCGGCGGCCGGGGCCCGCAGCTCGCGGGTGCGGCAACGGCGCCCCCTGCAGCGGGTGCGGCGACGGTGGCACAGGCCAGCGTGCGGCAGGAAAAGACCGCTGCCGCCGCCGAGCCGGCAACCAGGACTGTCTCGACTGCACCAGCCGATGCCGGAACGCATCTTGCGCTATCCCGGAAGTTCGACTCCGTCGCGGCCCTGCGGCGGTTGACGAAGCTCGCGGAAGCCGGCGGCGCGGACGGAGCCGACCGGCAAGGCCCTACGCCCCGCCGCGGCGTTTTTGCCCGCCTGTGGCGGTATCCGGGCCGCTTATTCTTCGCGGTGGCCGTCGTCGCGGCGAGCGCCACTGCCTACTTCATCGCCTACTATTACTGACTCGGCCACCGGGCGCCTGCGGAGTAGACTAGTCGTAGGACGAGCGGTGGTGGCAGTGATCCCGTTACCGGGAAACGGCGGTGCGCGCGGGGGCAGTCGATGGGTGGCGGCGTGCGCGCTGGCGGTTGCGTGCGTGGTCGCGACCGCGCAGGACATTACCTCCGAGCTCACGCCCGAGCGCCGCGCCCGCCTGCAATGGGAAGCGGGCTACGTGCTGCACCAGCTCGGCGAATACGAGCGCGCCGTCGAGGCCTACCGCGCATCGATTGCCGACCGCCCCACGGCGGAAGCCCACACCTTCCTCGGCTGGTCGTTGAGCTACCTCGGCCGCATCGACGAGGCGATCGCCCAGTGCAAGATCGCGATCAAGCTCGACCCGGACTTCGGCAATCCCTACAACGACATCGGCGTCTATCTTCTCGATCAGGGCCGGCTGGAGGAGGCCGTCCCCTGGCTGGAGCAGGCGATCGCTTCGAAGCGCTATTGCTGCTTCCAGTTTCCGCACGCCAACCTGGGGCGGATTCTGCTGATGCAAGGCAGGATCGCGGAGGCGCAGCGCTCGTTCGAGCGCGCGCTCGATTTCGACCCCTACTACCTGCCCGCGCTGCTCGGCCTCGAGCTCATCCGGCGCGGCGGTTTGCAGGGCTTGTAGGGCCCGAGCGCGATCGCCTGCCCACTTCAGGCTGGTCTAAGTCCACACTAAGGGCGCCCGCGGGAGTCGCCGGTGTTATTCCCTTATCTCTGCGGGGCTTATAAGCCTCTCGCGCTCGTCGCTAATGTGGGGAAAATCACACATACCGGCCGATCGCGGATGTATGCTAGCAGCATGATGAACGCCGCATAGTTCAAACAGGTCCAAATGGATTGCAGGGGATACGAAAAGGATGATCCGGGAACGGCATGCAGAACGCAGTAGGCGCCAATCGACAGATAGTCCATCTCGCGCAGATGGGTCTGCTCGCCGTCGTCTATTTCGTCGCGGCCAAGCTCTCGCTGCTGCTCGCTATTCCTCCCGGTTATGCCACCGCCGTATGGCCCCCGTCCGGCATTGCGCTGGCGGCGACACTCCTGCTCGGCAACCGCCTCTGGCCCGGAGTCTGGCTCGGCGCCGCGCTGGTCAATTACACGGTTAATTCCTCCCTGGCCCTCGCGGCGATGATGGGCACCGGCAACGCCCTGGAGGCGCTCGTCGGCGCCGAGCTCATCCGGCGTTACATCGGCGTCCCCCGCCGATTCGAGCACGGAATAGACGTCGTCAAGTTTGTCGCCTTTGCCGCCGCGAGTTGCACCATCGCCGCCACGGTCGCCGTGTTGTCGATGACGGTCGTGGGCTCGGTGTCCTGGCCGGAATTCCATTCGAACTGGTGGACATGGTGGCAGGGCGATGTCACCGGAATCATCATCGTCACGCCGCTCATCCTGAGTTGGCGCCTGCGCAGGACCGCGCCCTGGTCTCGTCAGAAGAAACTGGAGGCGGTCTGTTTCGGATCGCTGTTGCTGATTGTCACCCTCCTGATTTTCAGCGACACCACGGGGTTCCTCTCCCCGTTCCCGCTGACGTTCACGATACTGCCGTTCATGATCTGGGCGGCATTCCGCTTCAGCCAGCGGGTGGTGACCATGGCGACAGCCGTGGTCAGCGCCTTTGCCATCAATTACACGGTAAATGGCATCGGTCCGTTCGCACTCTGGTCGATAAATGAATCGCTTCTCATATTGCTGGCATTCATCAGCACGGTAGTCGTCACGAGCCTGGTGCTGAGCGCGCTGAGGATCGAGCGCGGCCGGGCCATGGAACAGCTCGAGCGGGCATTGGTCGAGCTCCGCGAACAGGCGGTCACCGAT
>JAHZNX010000141.1 GCA_020028375.1 Betaproteobacteria bacterium
TGATGACCGGCCCCGGGACCAATACCTATGTCATCGGCACCGACCGGCTCGCGCTGATCGACCCGGGTCCGGAGAGCGCGGTCCACCTGTCCGCCATGCTCGAGGTGGCAGGCAAGAGCCTGAAGTGGATCCTTTGCACGCACACCCACCTCGATCACTCGCCGGGCACGCGGGCGCTGAAGGCGGAAACCGGGGCCGAGGTGCTGGGGTTCGGCACGGTGCCCGATGACGGCAGGCAGGATGCCGCGTTCGCGCCGGACCGCGCGCTGCGCGACGGCGACACGCTGGATTGCGGCGGATTCAAGCTGCGCGCGGTGCACACGCCCGGGCACGCCTCGAACCACCTGTGCTATCTCCTGGAGCAGCAGAAGCTGCTCTTCACCGGCGACCACATCATGCAGGGCTCGACGGTGGTGATTTCTCCGCCGGATGGAGAGATGGCGACCTACCTCGATTCGCTCGAGCGGCTGCTCGCGCTCGATCTCGCCGCGATCGCGCCGGGACACGGCCACGTGATCGACAAGCCGCACGAGGAGGTGCGGCGCCTGATCGCGCACCGCATGAAGCGCGAGCAGAAGGTGCTCGACGCATTCGGCGCGAAGAACCCCGCGACCCTCGACGAGCTGCTGCCGCTCGTGTACGACGACGTGCCCCAGCGCGTGCACCCCGTCGCGCGCCGCTCCCTCCACGCGCACCTGATCAAGCTCGCGCGCGACGGCCGGGTGAGCGAACGCGACGGGATCTGGAGACTTACGGGAGCGGCGCGAGGACGAGCCGGCGGTTGAACTGATAGACCGACATTTCCCCCGCGCCGGCAAGCTCCACCTGCAGCCGCGCATGGCTGCCCAAGGGGTAGGTGTCGATTTTCAAGATCGGAGTCCCGAAATCCTGCAGGTCGAGCCGGCGCACGAGCTGCGGCGCGACCCGAGCGTCAAGGAAATCCACGATGAGCGTATTGCCCTGTCGGCGAACTTCGACCGCCACTGCTGCATCCGAGACCTCGACGACGATCCTGCCTTCCCCGGAATCGCCGCGCTGAAATTCGACTTCGCGCAATCCGTGCCGCGGGACGTCCGGAGAGGCGCCGTCAGGCCACCGCGGGGCGTCCCGC
The DNA here is from genome assembly GCA_020028375.1 of Betaproteobacteria bacterium. Classification (GTDB taxonomy): domain Bacteria; phylum Pseudomonadota; class Gammaproteobacteria; order Burkholderiales; family SG8-41; genus SG8-41. The sequence goes on from JAHZNX010000141.1 coordinate 1,112, forward strand.
GCGGCGCCTGAAATGGGCCTGCGGAGGGTAATCAGCAGCTCGCTGCCGCGCAATGTCGTTTCGAAGATCAACGGCCGGTCGAGATTGAGGATGAGGCGTGTGCGCGTTCCGGACTGAACCACCTGGATGCTGCGCAAACCGCGCTGGGCGACCTCGATCGGCTGCCTGCCGGCCTCGCTGACGGTGTTCGGAAAATCGAACGAGATGCTATTGCCCGGGTGATGGCTCACCAATAGGCCGGGCTGCACCTTTAGCGGTTGCGTGAAGACTACTTTGACGAGCGCCCCACCGGCAGGCAGCGCTGCGTAATCAACGGCTTGCAGGTTGTTCGGACCCGCAGGTGGCTGCCCCTCGGCGGCGGAGGCGTCGCCTTGCGGCACTCCGGCAATCAAGCAGAGCAGGACCAGGAACGGCCAACCGGGATTCCGCATCGCTCAACGTCCTCCCATGGCACTTGGACCGGCCATCCCGCGACAAAATCCTGGCGCGGTCCCCGCTTGCCGCCCATGCCGGGAATGGAATAATAAGCTTCAGCCGCTGCCGGCGTGGAACCATGCCCGCCAACCTCAGCCCCGAGTACAAGTCCGCCGAGTTCGCCTTCCGCAAGGCGCGCGAGCCGCGCGAGAGGCTCGACTGCCTGCGCGAGATGCTGCGCACCATCCCCAAGCACAAGGGCACCGACCACCTGCAGGCGGACATCAAGAGCCGGATCAAGGAGCTGTCCGAGGAACTCGAAGCGCCGAAGAAGGGCGGCGCCGCGCGCAGCGGGCCGCCGCTCGTCATCAGGCCGCAGGGCGCGGCGCAGCTTGCATTAATCGGCCCGCCCAACGCCGGGAAATCCGCGCTCCACGCGCGCCTGACCGGCTCCCACGCCCAGGTCGCGCCGTACCCGTTCACGACCCAGTTCCCGGAGCCGGGAATGATGGCGCACGAGGACGTGCACTTCGAGCTCGTGGACCTGCCGGCGGTGTCTCCCGAGCACCCGGTGCCATGGCTCGCCGGCGCGCTGCAGACCGCGGACGCGTGCCTGCTGGTGCTCGACCTCAGCGAGCCGGGGTGCGTCGAGCAGGTCCAGGCGCTGCACGCCATCCTGCGCGCGAAGCGCGTCACGCTATCGGAGGGTTGGCCCGCAGACGCGAAGGCGCCCGCAGCCGCGGATGAGGACCCCTTCGCCATCAAGCTGCCGACACTGATGCTCGCCAACAAGGCGGACCTCGTGGCCGACGAGGACGCGGAAGTGCAAGTCTTTCGCGAATTGACGGGACTCGAGTATCCGGCGCTCGCGGTATCGGCGGAGACGGGGGAGGGGCTGCCGGAAATCGGAGGCTGGCTCCTCGGCCACCTCGGTATCGTGAGGATCTACACCAAGACCCCCGGAAAGCCCGCGGAGAAGGACCGGCCGTTTACCTTGCGCCGTGGGCAGACGATAGAGGACGTCGCCCGGCTGGTGCACAAGGACCTCGCGCACTCGCTCAAGTACGCGCGCGTGTGGGGCAGGACAGGGATCCCGGGACAGCACGTCGGGCGCGAGCACCCCGTCGCCGACGGCGACGTCGTCGAGCTACATACCTAGAGCGTCCTACAAGACGACGTTCGACGGGTGTTCACGCAGTTTGCAGTTGCTTGGCGCGTTTGCCCGCGAGCAACCCGAGCAGTTGCTTGACGGTGTGGCGCTCGATGTTCCGGACGACATTGGCGATCGCGTCGACCGGCAATTGCGGGTTGATTCCGCGGAATTTCTCGATGACGCCACGCTCGCCGACGGGGTTGGCATCCGAGCCGAGCGGATCGAGCACGTCCACCCGCTGCCATCTTCCCTGGTCGTCCTGCGCCGCGACCCACGCCGCGAAGCGCTCGGGGTAGAGCTTGTCGAGGGCGGGATCGTGCTCGAGCTCGAGCTTTTCCGCCAGCGCCGTGATGGCGGGATCGGAAAGCTTGGCGTCGGAGAATTGCGGCGGCAGCACCTGGCCTTCGAGTAGCGCGGCGGCGAGGACGTAGCGCAGGCTCATCTGGGCATTCAACGCGCTGGTGGGGAAATAATTGAAGCCGCACTGGATGTCCACCACTTTCGCGAGCCCGGCGCGCACGCGACGCTTCGCATTCCACGGTGTGCCGAGCCGACGGCGCAGCTCGAAGGCCGCGTCCACATAGGAGTGCGTGCTGCCGCAGCAGGAGTAAGGCTTGATGCGGTTGGTGTCGAGGCGGTAGACCTTGCCGAGGTCGGCTGTGAGCGGCGCCGGGTCGGACGCGTCGGAGTACGCTTTCAGCACGCCGCCGTCGTGGAATTCATAGATCTGGGTCGGCCCGGTGAAGCCGAGCGCGGCGAGCTCCGCGGCGAGGACGCCCGAGTACGCCGCCCGTCCCGCGTGGAAGCGCTTGCTCATGGTCCCATCGGCGTTGAACGCCCACACTCCGGAGCCTTGCGTGCCGGCCAGTCCCAGCGCCCAGGCCGTCTGCTCGTCGTTCAGTCCCAGCAGCACGGCGCACGCTGCCGCGGCGCCGAACGGGCCGCACACGCCGGTGATGTGCCAGCCGCGAAGGCGCGTCGCGGACGGATGCATGGCGAGACTCGAGCGGATCATCACTTCGTAGCCGGCGGCGATCGCGGTCACCAGGCGCTCTCCACTCGCATCGAGCTTCTCCACCATCGCCAATGCAGCGGGTATGACGACTGCGCCGGCGTGCAGCTTGGCATTGTGGTAGTCGTCGAGCTCGAAGCCATGCGCGGCAACGCCGTTGACGAGCGCCGCATCGGCGGCGCGCAACGATGGCGCGCCCTCGCCCCAGACGGTTGCCTCGCCCCGCGCCGGTGCGCCGGCGCGCGCCCACTGCAGGAGCATCCGCGCCCACGGCGTCGCGTGGCCGTAGACGCCGCAGCCGAGCGTGTCAAGAAGTGCTACGCGCACGGTTTCCTTCGTGCGCGGCGGCAGGTCGGAGTAACGCAGGCGCGCGATCCAGCGGGCAACTTCTTGGGTAGGGCCGGAAATCTCGTTGCGCGGGGAGTTCATGATATGGTCCCTTCCGGTGGCATCGGGACGAACGTTGCGCGTATTCTAGCAGCGTGGACTATGACGTGATCGTCGTGGGGGGCGGCAATGCGGCGTTCTCCGCCGCCGTTTCCGCCCGGGACAACGGGGCCAAGCGGGTGCTGGTTCTCGAAAAAGCGCCCCGGGAAAAGCGCGGCGGCAACACGCACTTCTCGGGCGCGGTGTTTCGCTTCATCTACGACGACGTCTCCGAGCTGGACCGCTTCGTGCCCCACGCGGAACGGGACTACCCCGGGTTCCACAAGGGAGTGCCGCCATATCCCGTCAACGTGTTTCGCGAGGATCTCATGCGCGTGACGCAGGGCCGAAGCGATCCCGAGCTCGCGGCGCTCCTCATCGAGAACTCGTACGACACGATGTGCTGGCTGCAGGATACGGGCAGGCACAAGTTCGAGCTCGCGGTGTCGGTCATGGGCGTGCGCGTCGGCAACGAGGTGAAGTGGCCGCGCGGCGCGATGATACGCACCGAGCACGAAGGCGTCGGGCTTTCGAAGACGTGGTTCGAGACCGGCGAGAGAATGGGCATCGAGATCCGCTACGATACCGGCGCGCAGCGGCTCACCCAGGCGGAGAGCGGGCGCGTGACCGGGGTGATGGCGCGCGGGCCGGACGGCTTCACCACTTTCGGCGCGAAGGCCGTGGTGCTCGCCTGCGGCGGCTTCGAGACCAACCCTGAGTGGCGGCTGCGCTACCTCGGCGCGCCGTGGGACCACGCCAAGGTGCGTGGCTCCAATTTCAATTACGGCGACGGGCTGAAGATGGCGCTCGACATCGGCGCCATGCCGTGGGGGCACTGGAGCGGCTGCCACGCCACGCCCATCGTCGCCACTGCGGCGGATTACGGCGTGCAGAACCTCACCGACAAGACCAACCGCCTGTCCTATTTCCTCGGCGTCATGATCAACGTCGAGGGCAGGCGTTGGGTGGACGAAGGTGCCGACATCAATTCGTTCACCTACGCCAAGTACGGCGGGATGATCCTCAAGCAGCCGCAAAGCCTCGTCTACCAGATCTTCGACAGCAAGGTGCTGAAGCTGCTCGAGCCGCGCTACTCGACCAGCGAGCCGTTCAAGGCGGACACGCTGGAGGGGCTGGTGAAGCAGCTGAAGGTCGATTACAGGCAGGCGATGAAGACGCTCGAGGAATATAACCGCGCGGCGGGTCATGGTGGCCCGTTCAACCCCGCGGTGCTGGATGGCCTGCACACGGAAGGCATCGATCCGCCGAAAACCAACTGGGCACTGAAGCTCGACACGCCGCCCTATGTCTCGTGGCCCGTCACCGGCGGCATCACCTTCACCTTCGGCGGGCTCAAGGTCACCAGGGACGCGCAGGTGGTCGCGACCGACTGGAAGCCGATCCCCGGGCTCTACACCTGCGGGGAAATGGTCGGCGGGCTGTTCCACTACAACTATCCGCTCGGCACCGGGCTCATGTCCGGCGCGGTGTTCGGCCGCATCGCGGGGCGCAGCGCGGCGCGCGCCTGAGGCAGGTGATCAGATTGGTGCGCTAGCGCCGGACTGGCCTGCCTGAAGCGGCAGGCGCGGTCAGCAAGTGCCGCAGCGTCGAGCGGGCGTACTGGTATCCCCCGGTCCACTTGCTCGCGCGCGGTCCGGCGATGTTGAGGACCGAGACGCGGTTGCGTTCGATGAAGGCCGCAAGCTTGAGAGCGGCGTTGTGCGGCCCGGTGTGCGTGGCGTCGATCAGCTCGAACGGCTTGCCGTGCTCGACGCAGTGGTCCATGGTCTGGCGCGTGCCGCCCTCCAGCGTCCCGGAATAGAGAATCGCCGTGCCGTCGCTGTCGAGCACGTTCTGCAGGGTGCGTTCTTCGTAGCCGGCGCCCGCCAGCTCCTGCAACGGGTAACGCTCCGGTAACGGGCCGTCCTCCGCAACGCGCCCCTCGGGCGCCCACCCGCCGCAGGGAAATCCCGCCTCGAGCGCGGCGTCGAGTGCGCCGCGGTCAACGCCGGTCTGTCCGCCGGAGACGATTTT
>JAHZNX010000142.1 GCA_020028375.1 Betaproteobacteria bacterium
AGGATCGTGTACGAGACGCTGCACCTTCCGCACGTGCTCGAGCCGCCGGCGCGCGGCTCGGTCTGCCGCGTCGAGACGTTCCCGCCCGACGACAACTGGAAAGGCAAGGTCGGCGCGCCGCAGGTCCAGGCGTTCTTTCGCACCATGGGCTCGCCCGGCGCCTCCACCTACTCTCCGCTCGCGCCGCATCCCTACATGCAGAAGACGCGCACGCTCGATTTCTGCATCGTGCTGGAAGGCGAGATCGTGCTGGTGCTCGACACACAGGAAGTGAAGCTCAAGACCGGGGAGATCGTGATCCAGCGCGGCACCAACCACGCGTGGGCGAATCGTTCGACCCGCCCCGCCGTCGTCGCCGTCATGTCCCACGACGGACGGTGACAAAGCGACGGCACGTCAGCTTTCACGCTTCCTGCGAAGCGGTATCCAGGAGAGTACCGGGTCGAGCTCCCTCGTCTTGATGTACCAAAAGGCACTGAACGCCCAAACTCCGATGGCCTCGAACCCGAAAATTGCACCGTTCTCGCAAAGCATCTGGATGGTCTCTTCCGGGAGCGCGGGTGACAGCACAGCAAGCACGATGCTTCCGATCATGATACCTGAGCATAGCCTGTACGCCCGTCGAAACGCCGCTCGCCTGCGCACATTGGCAATGTCCTCCAGCGAGTGCTGCGACATGAATATGCAAATGAAGAAAATGCACGCGAAGAATGTCACCGCGAAAGCGCCGTGAAGGGAAATCCCCGACGCGGCGCAGTCTCCGCTCTTATCCATAGGGAAGAAGGCGACGCCTACCGCGCAAATTCCGGCCACATCAAGGACTCGATCCTCGAGCAGTGTGTAGCCCTTGTAGAGCAGAAGAAAAACCCCAACCGCGCACAGGACTCCAACGAAGATATTTCTTTCCAGGTCGAGCGTCCAGTAGTACGCGCTGATCGAGGTTTGGAACTCGGTTCGGCCGAATAGGAAGCTCGATGTAAGGAATGCAGCGGGAAATACTGCCGCCAGCAGCGCCATGCCGCGTCTCTGAACGATGTAGGAGCGCTCCAGGTGACTTGTGCGCGATGGATTTCGTGCTAACAGGTCCATCATTCTCGCCTTCGGGCGGTTGAGTATCCCTCGGCTCTGATGCCGGCGTCCTTGACGATCGGCGCTCATTTCGCAGTTTCGTCGCAAATCGCGGCTGTTAACGGGTCGCTCGTTCCGGCGGGCAATGCCATGCGGTAACGGAAATGTCAGGTGTACTGATGAGGCGCCCAGATCAGGTCGTCTACAGGGATCTCTCCGTAGCGGTCGCCCGGAACGACATCGCCGGTGGAGAAGCGTATCGCGTCGTACTTCTGCAGTGCAAACTTCAGACTCAAGCCCTTCAACTGGCGCACATCCACCACGCGTCGAAAGGCAACGGGCAGGCAGAGCGGTCCGCGCTGCTGGCCGCTCGGCTCGGGATCGGTGTGCCTGGCCGGGGCGGGCCAGCTGCTGCTGAACGGGAGCGGTTGATGCCGGTAACGTTTCCACACTCCAAGCCGGTTACGGCGCGCCCGCCTCGCGGCGGCAAGAAACGCGGGAATGCGGTCAAGCGAGGATTCGAACAAGAATGGAAACGCGAGCCCGCGCTTCACCAGCTCGAGCGACACGAACGTGCCGCGCTTTCCTCGAGAGTTGCTCGCGTACACGTAACCGAGAACGCGCCGATATCGATCCGTGACCTCGCGATCCAGCGCCACCAGCGCCCATCCCGCGCTCGCGAGAACATCGACTGCATAGCGCGTCGCCGGGCTCCATTGAGGTTGAGAGCGCTCGTCATGAGGCACTCCCGTGTCGAGCGGAAACTTGCGGTTCTGTCCGCGAACATCCACATCGAACGGCGTTGCACGGTAGTGCTCCTCGGACGCATCCACGCCCTCGAAACGTATCGGGACGTACGAATTGCCGGGGTTACCCTTGAGTGGGATTATCTTGGGCCGGTGTGCGCCGGTGACCCACACGGTGAATTTCCTGTCGACCGGCTTGATTGCTTTGCCGTCGATCAACAGCACGGGATCAAACAGATGTATCGTGTCCCCATCGGGGCGAAGACGGGTATTGGCCGGGTAGTCCACGCGGCCGAGCAGGTGCGGAACCGGGTAGCGGAAATAACTCGCCATGTCACTCTCCTACTGATCGTTCGAGGTTACGTTTTCTTCACCAGCTTCTGCACCCGCCAGTTGAGCGTATCGGCGACGTAGATGTCTTCCTTGCGATCGAGCGCGAGGAAATGCGCTTCACCGTAGCGGTTCGGCCCTTTGCCCTGTCCGCCGGTCGCGCCGAGGACGTTGCCCTGGAGATCGAGCTTGATGATTTTCCCGGTGTGCCCGTGCGCCAGCATCATGTGCTTGAAGTCGCGGCACATGCACAGCCCGCACGGCGTGCCGGGGTGCTTCTTTTCGCGCAAGAACCCGCCGTCGCCGTCGAACACCTGGATGCGCTGGTTCGAGCGGTCGGCGACATAGAGCGCGCCCTTCGCATCGGCGACGATCGAGTGCGGGATGTTGAACTGCCCGGGCGCCGCGCCTTCCCCGCCCCAGGTCTTGAGAAAGTTGCCGTCTGCGTCAAGCTTGAGCACGCGCGACTCGCCCTTGCCGTGGCCCTGCGTGACGTAGATCTCGCCCTGCGGCCCGAACGCGACGTCGTTGGGCTCGTTGAAGCAGCGCAGGTGGCCGGCGGGGTGCCAATCGCCCGAGTTGCCCTTGACCCCCAGCACCATCAGGATGCGGCCCTTCGGGTCCATCTTCACGACGATGTGCGAGCCGGTGTCGGTTGCCCAGATGTTGTCCTCCGCGTCCACGCGCAGTCCGTGAGGGAGCGTGAACACGCCACTCGCGAGCGAGCGGAGGTAACGGCCTCGCCCGTCGAATTCCATCAGCGCGTGCGCGCTGCGGTTGAAGACGAGGACGTTGCCCTTGCGGGTCACCGCCACGCTCGAGCACGGGCCGAAATTCATGCCCGGAGGGAGCTTGAAGATGTCGGGGACCGGCTTGTAGCCGAGATCCGGGGCGTTCTCCGGGTAGGTGCTGACGGTGTTCCGCTCCGCCTTCATCCCCCTGCCTTCAGGATCTGCGCACCGCGTTCCGCGATCATCACGGTCGGCGTGTTGGTGTTGCCGGAGGTGATCGTGGGCATGATCGAGGCGTCGATCACGCGCAGGCGCTCGATTCCGCGCACGCTAAGCCGCGGGTCCACCACCGCCGCGGGATCGCCCGCGCGTCCCATCCTGCAGGTTCCGACCGGGTGGAAGATCGTGGTGCCGATATTGCCCGCTGCCTGGATGAGCTCGTCGTCAGTTTGAAATTGCGGTCCCGGCACGAACTCCTCCGGCTCGTATTTCTTCAGGGCGGCGGCTCCGTTCACGATGCGGCGCGTGAGCCGGATCGAGTCCACCGCCACCTTCCGGTCCTCCGGCGTGGCGAGGTAGTTCGGCGCAATCGCAGGGTGCGCGCGCGGGTCGGGCGCGGCGATGCGCACGTGCCCGCGCGAGGTCGGCCGCAGGTTGCACACGCTCGCGGTGAACGCCGGAAACCGGTGCGGCGGCTCGCCGAACTTGTCGAGCGAGATCGGCTGGACGTGGTACTCGAGATTGGGCGTCGCCCGGGACGGGTCGGACTTCACGAACGCGCCCAGCTGCGAGGGCGGCATCGTCATCGGCCCGGTGCGGAACACGGCGTACTCGAGCGCGATCTTCGCCTTGGCCCACCACGAGTGGAGCAGCGTGTTGAGCGTCACGACGTTCTTCACCTTGAACGCCAGCCGCAGTTGCAGGTGGTCCTGCAGGTTCTCGCCGACCGGAAGCTCGTGCGCGACCGGGATGCCCTGCTTCTGGAGCAGCGCGCCGGGCCCGATGCCGGAGAGCTGGAGGATCTGGGGACTGCCAATCGTGCCCGCGGCGAGTATGGTCTCGCGCCGCGCTTCGGCGAAGCATGCCTCGTTCTCCTGGAGAAATTCCACGCCGCGCGCGCTCCGGCCCTCGAGCCGGATGCGCTTCACCAGCGCGCCAGTGACGACCTTGAGGTTGGGGCGGGCAGCCGCGGGCCTCAGGAACGCTTTCGACGCGTTCCAGCGCACGCCGCTCTTCTGGTTGACGTCGAAGCGCGACACGCCGCTGTTGTCCCCGCGGTTGAAATCATCGGTCAGGGGTATGCCCGACTCGACCGCGGCGTCGCGGAAGGCCTCGATGATCTCCCAGCGCACGCGCGGCGACTCGACGCGCCACTCGCCGCCTTCGCCGTGCTTCTCGTCCGCGCCGCGCCAGCTGTCCTCGCTCTTCATGAAGACCGGCAGCACGTTGCGCCACGCCCAGCCGGAGTCCCCGGTCAACGCCGCCCACTCGTCGTAATCGCGCGCCTGGCCGCGCAGGCAGAGCATGGCGTTGATCGACGAGGAGCCGCCGAGCACCCGGCCGCGCGGGTAGCCGATCGAGCGCCCGTTCAGCCCCGGCTCAGCCGCGGTCCGGTAGCACCAGTCGGTGCGCGGGTTGCCGATGCAGTAGAGGTAGCCGACGGGGATGTGGATCCAGATCCAGTCGTCCTTGCCGCCCGCCTCGAGCAGCAGCACCGTGACGTTCGGATCTGCGGAGAGGCGGTTGGCGAGGACGCAGCCCGCCGTGCCCGCGCCGGCGATCACGTAGTCGAACGAGCCAAAAGTCTTCGTCATCCTCGTCACTCGTCTCCAGCGAGAGGCATTTCAAAGCCCTTGCGTATCTTGAGGCCCTTGATGACCTCCTTCACCGTTCCGGCGAGCGGCAGGCTGAGCCGCGCGAGGTCCGCCTCGTGCAGCACAATGCTCATGTCCTTCTCGGCCCACGGCATGGGGCGGTCCCCCGCGCCGCTCTCGAGCGACCAGTTCTGCGCGCTGCCGTGGCGCAGCGCCTCGCGCAGCCGCTCCCGGTCGACACCGAGGGCCTCGCCGAGCCGCAGCCCTTCGTCGTTCGCCGCCGTGCACGCCCACAGGATCAGGTTGTTGATCATCTTTGCGACCTGCCCCGCTCCCGCCGGGCCGAGATGGAAGATGTCCGAGGCGAAGCTCGCGAACGCCGGGCGGCAGGCCTCGAACGCCGCCGGGTCGCCCGCTCCATAAATGAGGAGCTTGCCCGCCGCCGCCGCCGGTTCGCCGCGGGCGAGCGGGGTGTCGAGGAGCGTGATTCTCCGCTCCGCGAGGCGCGCGGCGAGCCGCTTCGCGTAGCGCGGCGCGACGGTGGAGGCGAGCGCGACGATCGGTCGCGGCTCCGCCCCCGCGAGGATGCCGTCCTTCCCGAATACGACCGCTTCGACCTCGCTCTCGAAACCGACCACGATGATGACGAGCCCGGCCGCCTGCGCGACTTCGCGCGGCGAAGCCTCGATCCGCACGCCGAGCCCCCGGGCGCGCTCGCTCGCCGTCGCAACCGGATCGCAACCGACCACCCGGTAGCCCTTGGCAAGAAGATGCCCCGCCATCGGGTTGCCCATCTTGCCCAGGCCGATGAGGCCCACCGTTTCAATCGATCTCATCGCTTATCGAAGCCGCGAATGGGGAGCCGGTTATTCTAGCCGCACTCGAGCACTTCGCGCGCCGCGCGCTCGCCGCTCGCGAGCGCTCCCGCGACGGTGCCGTGCTCGCCCTCGTAATCCGCGGCCTCGCCGGCGAAGAAGAGCGTGTCATCGAGCGGCTCGGCGAGCGCCCGCCGCGCGCGGTGGCCGCCGACCGCCACGTAGCTGTAGGCCCCGCGCGCGAATGGATCCTGCTGCCAGTGGTGGACCCAGGCGGCGGCGAGCCGGTCCTCCACGCCGCCCTTCCCGCCGAAAAGTGAAGCCAGGCTCGCCACGGCTTCCCGCACGATTTCCGGTACGGCGGCGCGCGCGAGCCGCGCCGCCTTCGGGCCGCCGGCCCATGCGACGAGGAGCGGCACCCGCTCGGGAAGCGCGGTCCAGAAGGTCGGGAACGCCGCGCCCGGCGAGTGAAAGAACGAGGCCCCGCGATAGCGTCCTTCGTCGATCTCTTCCCAGAACGCCGAGCGAAATAACAGAGCGGCTTTGATCACCGCGCCGGACTCAAGCCCGTCGAGCGCCGGCCGCTTTGCGCGGAGTGCTGGGGTAAAGCGGACCGCGCCCGGCGCGCGCGGCTTCCTTCTGACTTCTGCCTTCTGCCTTCGAATATGTGCCCTCGACCTCGACCGCGCCGCGTTTCCATCGCACCGCGCGCACGATGCTCTGTAACCGCAATTCGACCCGGCTGCCGTTGAGGCCGGCGGCAAGCCAGTCGAGGAGCGCCCCGTAGCCGCCCCGCGGCCGGAAGTGCCCGGGGCTTCCCGCCTCCTCCGCGCTCCATTCCTCGGCGATGGCGCGGGCGCTGGCGCGCGCCGGATCCGCCGCGTCGTAGCCTTGCACGCGCATCCGCGCGAAAGTCCGCGCCTCCGCGGACAGCCCGAGCCGGCTGCGGCCGAGAAGTGCCTCGACTGAAACGTCCTTCTTCTTCAGTGCGCCGGCGTGCCGCCGCAGGACGCGCTGGACCTTTGAGTAAAGGTCATTCCCCCTCGGTTGCAGTTTTCCGTCGACGACCGCCAGGCGGACGATGGGCGCATCGAGCGCGGCGATGCCCGCCTCCCGCATCCGGGACAACGTCGCCACGGGGCGTCCATGGATGAATTCGGCGCC
>JAHZNX010000016.1 GCA_020028375.1 Betaproteobacteria bacterium
ACTACGCATCCACCGGCAGCGGCAGCGCGGGCCATCTCGGGATGGAGCTTCTGAAGAAGGCCACGCGCATGGATATCGTGCACGTGCCGTATAAAGGCGCAGTCCCGGGACTTACGGATCTCGTTGCCGGTCACGTCGCGCTGATGTTCACTTCGGCGCTGTCCACGGCGAGCGTCCAGAGATCCGGGAAAGTGCGCGTACTCGCCGTCGGCAGCCTGCAGCGCTCACCCTCGCTGCCAGAGGTGCCGACCATCGCCGAGTCCGGCTACCCGGGCTTCGAGGTCATCTCCTGGTGGGGCCTCCTGGGGCAGGCGGCCATGCCGAAAGAAATCGTCGCGCGGCTCAACGGCGAGATTGTCAAGGCGATGGCGTCGCCCGACGCGCAGAACCGCATCGGCGCGCTCGGCGCCGACATCAAGACCAGCACACCCGAGGAGTTCGCCGCCTACATCCGGAGCGAGCAGGCGAAATGGGGACAGGCGATCAAGGACAGCGGCGCGCGAGTGGATTGAATTCATTACCTTCCCCTCGACGGGGGAGGGATAGGGTGGGGGTGACGACTGCTCACTCGCCCTTGATATTCCGCTCCTTGATCACCCGCGCCCATTTCACCTGCTCATTCTTCAGGTAGGCGATAGTCTCCGGCGGGGTGGTGAAGAAGAATTCCATGCCGCCCTTCTCGTAGCGCTGGACGATCACGGGTTCCGACAGGGTGGCCCGGATCTTCTCGTTCAGCGTCTTGATAATCGCCGCCGGCGTGCCCCTGGGCGCTGCGACGATGTGCCACGCCGCCATCTCGAATCCGGGCAGCCCGGCCTCGGCGACGGTCGGCAGGTTCGGAAGCGCGGATGAACGCTTGAGGCTGCTGACGGCGAGCGGGCGCAGGCGACCGGCCTCGGCCAGGCGCGCGGTCTGCGTGATGTTGGAGAAACCCACCTGCACTTCGCCGCTCACCACCGCGGCGAGCGCCGGGCCGCCGCCCTTGTATTGAATTGCCCGGATGGAGGTGTTGCCCATCAGGTTGAACAGCTCGCCGGTGATGTGCGCGTTGGTGCCGATGCCCGAGGAGGCGTAGATGAGCTCCCCGGGGCGCGACTTCGCGAGCGCCAGCAGCTCCTTCACGGAGTGGACCGGGACCGATGGATGCACCGAGACCGTCGTCGGCACCTGGGAGATCATCGCAACCGGCATGAAATCCTTCAGGGGATCGTAGCCGGCGTTCGCGTAGAGCATGGGGCTCGTGACGAACGCGATCGTGTGCACGAGCAGCGTATAGCCGTCAGGCGCGCTGTCCTTGACGATTCGTGTTCCGATCTGGCCTGACGCGCCGCCGCGATTGTCGATGACGACCTGCTGTCCGAGCCGATCCGAAAACTTGTCCTGGATCGCGCGGGCGTTGAAATCCGTGCTGCCGCCGGGCGGAAACGGTGCGATCACGCGTATCGGCCTCGTCGGGTAGCGCTCCGCCGCGTGCACGGGCAGGGTGGTGGCCGCAAGAAGCGCGGCGACTAAGCCGAACCGGATGGAGCTGCGGCAAATCCCTTCCATGGCCTTCCTCCTATGTCATTATCGAGCAGCATCGAGGCCGTCTCTCGGAAAAGTATATTCCCCTCCCGCCAAATCTCCCTTCCCCCTTGATGGGGGAGGGCTACGGTGGGGGTGATGGTGGGGGTGATAATTAGGGTGACTTCACCCGAACAATGACGAACCCTCCCTGGCTAACCCTCCTCGCCCCACTCCCCGCCGAAGGCGGCGAATGGCATCAGGAAACACGCACGGATCCAGCGTTGAAGGGCTGGACGCAAGTCCGCCTCGTGCTCGGCGATGGCGTCACCGGCCTGCGGGTGTTGACGGCAATGTTCGATCCCGAGGGCCGTCCGGGCAGCGTGAGCGATCTCGTCGCATGGAACGGCGGCCGCGACCAGGAAACGGCCGGCGGGCGCATCGAGCCCGACGGCCGGATCTACGCTACTTACTGGCTCACGGAAGGCGAGCAACACACGCCGCGAGCGCTCACGGCGGAAGAAGAGGAAGGACTGCGGCGGTTGGCGGCGGCGTTGCGGACCCGATGCAAACCTTAGTGCGGTCGGAAGGGATACGGGGATTTCCGGCGGGTTTTCCTGGCGGGTGGCAAATACATCGGGTGTCAGTTGGCGCTAATGCCGGCGCTCTTGAACACCTTATCCAGGCGTGTCGACTCAGCTTTGATTTCTGCCGCAAACACCTGAGGCGTGCTGGCGACCACTTCCGCGCCCGCGCTGAAAAAGCGACTCTTGGTCTGCGGCGTGGTGAGCACCTTGATGATTTCCTGATTCAAGCGATTCAGGATCGCAGCGGGCGTCGTCGCGGGCGCCCAGGCACCGTATATCGCCTCTGCCGCATAACCCGGCACGCCCGACGCGGCGATCGTCGGCAGTCCCGGGGCCAATGCGGACGGTTCGGCGCTGGTGATGGCCAATGCCTTCAGCTTGCCTGATTTCACGTGCGGCAATGACGAAGTTGCCGTCGCGAACATTACTTTCACCTGGCCGGCCATCACATCGATCAAGGCCGGGCCCGTGCCTTTGTAGCCGATGCGTACCAGATTGACGCCGGCCATCGCCTTGAACAGTTCACCGGCGATGTGATTCGATGAACCGACCACTCCGGAGGCATAGTCGATATCGCCCGGGGCCGCTTTGGCCGCGGCGATGAGTTCTTTGACCGAATTGGCGGGAAGCGAAGGATGCACCACGAGGATGTTCGGCGCGCGAGCTGTCAGCATGATCGGCGTGAGCTCGCGGAAGTGATCGTATGCGGTCTTTTCGAGCAAAGGTGCGATCCAGACCGTGTTGTTCTGCACAAGGAGGGTGTGGCCATCGGGTAGCGCTTTGGCGACCGTGATCTGCGGGATATGAGTCCCGCCACGATTGTCGACGATCACCTGCTGGCCAAATCTCTCCGTGAGTCCCTGCGCGATAAGGCGTGCCACCAGATCATTGCCGCCTCCGATCGCGGAGGTCACGAATCGTATGGGTCGATTCGGATAGTCCTGGGCGCATACCGCGCTCACCGCAAGCGTGCATAGCGCGAACAAGAGCATCGACGCGCTATAGGATGGCGTCAATCGAGGAGAAAGCTCGTTCGTCATGGCTGTCCTCCTGCTTCGTGATCGAGCGGCATCAAGACCGCCTGTAACGAGTATAGTCCCCTCCCGCCCGAGGGTGAGCCGGGTTTCTCCCCTCCTGGCCCCCATCCCCGCCACAGGCATCGCGGATTGACGATCTGCCTGCCGGTGGATCATCCTGTGCCAACGGGTCACCTAACGGGGGAGGTCACATGAAACGAGTTATTGCAAGAGCAGTGGCGATGTTGGCGGTCGCGATGATCGCCGCCGCCTGCGGGCACCAGCCGTCGAAACCGGGGTGGATAACGCTGATCGACGGCGACGCCGGAATGGAAAACTGGACTGTGTCGGGGAGCGCCGCTAATTGGAGGGCCGAGGATGGCTCCATCCAGGCAGACAAGACGACCGGCAAGGGCGCCAGCGTCCTGGTCTCGAAGCGTTCCTTCAGGGATCTCGAGATTTACGCGGAATTCTGGGCCTCGGACGACACGAACAGCGGCATCTACTTTCGCGCCCCCGATCCGAATAAGGTCAATACCGCATCGGGTGCCTTTGAAGTGCAGATCTGGGACAAGAATCCCAATCCGAAGTACAGCACCGGGAGTCTCGTGAACGTCGTCGAGGTGCAGCCCATCTACAAGGCCGGCGGCCGGTGGAACACCTACGAAATCTACGCCAAGGGCTCCGAGATCACCGTCAAGCTGAACGGCGTGGTCACGGCTACCACCAAGGAAGCCAAGACCCACGCAGGGCGGATCGGGCTTCAGTTCAACAGCGGTCCCATCAAGGTCCGCAAGCTGCTCGTCAGGGAGCTTTGACCGAACTGTTACCGGATCTTGAACACCAGCTTGCCGCGGAAGTGGCGGCCTTCGCTCACCCGGTGGGCCGCGGCGGCGTCCGATAGCTTGTAGGTCCTGATCTCGGGGACGCGAACGGCGCCGCCCGCGACCAACGCCGAGATGCGATCGAGGTGCGCATGGTCGCGTCCGACCTTGGGACGCAGCGATGAGGCGTCGGGACGCGGCGAAGCCGGCGCGGTTGGCCCCGAGCCGATGAAAGCCGCGCGGCCACCCGGGCGCAGCACGGCGAACGAGCGCATGGCCACCTCGCCGCCGACGGTATCGAACACCGCGTCGCAGCCGGACACCGCTTTCGTGAAGTCCTGGGCGTTGTAGTCGATGACCTGGTCGGCGCCGAGCCGGCGCACGTAGTCGAGATTCGCCGCGCTGGCGGTCGAGATCACGCGGGCGCCAATGAACTTGGCGACCTGGATCGCGAAGCTCGCCACGCCGCCCGCACCGCCCTGGATCAGGATCGTCTCCCCGGGCTTGAGCTTCAGGGTATCCTCGATCGAAACCAGCGCGGTGAGGCCGATCAGCGCGAGCGAGGCGCTCTCCACGTGGGAAAGGCTCACCAGTTTTTTCGCCACGATCGCCGACCGGATCGCGACCTTCTCGGCATAGCAACCGTCCGCGACTTGCTCCACCACCCCGAACACCGCGTCGCCGACCTTGAAGTCCGTCACGCCGTCGCCGAGCGCACTCACGACACCCGAGAAATCGCGCCCCGGAATGTACGGAAACGTGGTGATCGGCGCATAGCTGCCGGCGCGCACTTTCCAGTCGGCACCGTTGACGCTCGCCGCGTGCACGTCGACGAGCACCTGGCCGGGTCCTGCGACCGGATCTGGAACGTCGCCGTACTGCATCACCTCGGGCCCGCCGTTCTTCATGAAATAAGCTGCCTTCATCGATGTTTCCTGTTGAGTTGGTCGCGAGGGTATCCTAGCACGCATGAAATACCGTTCATTCGGCCGCAGCGGCATCAAGGTCTCGGAAATCATTTTCGGCGCCGGGTCGGTCGGCGGCATCCTCATCCTCAAGGATGACGCGACGAAGCGGGAAGCGATCCGCCGGGCGCTTGCCGGCGGCATCAACTGGTTCGATACCGCCGCGCAATACGGGAACGGCAAATCGGAAGAAGCGCTCGGCCGGCTGCTGCCCGAAGCCGGCGCGGCGCCCTATCTCTCGACCAAGTTCAATCTCGATGCGGACAATCTGAAGGACGTCCCGGCGCAGATTGAGGAGCGCCTGATGGCGAGCCTCGCCCGGCTCAATCGCTCATCGGTCGACCTGCTGCAGCTGCACAACCGGATCGGGTCGAAGGCCGGCGGACGCGTGATGACGGTCGAGCAGATCCTCGGCAGGAACGGCGTGGCCGACGGGCTCGACCGGCTGCGCGGGAAGGGGCTGATCCGCCAGATGGGCATTACCGCAATCGGCGAGGCGGCATCGGTTTGCGAGGTGATTCGCAGCGGGCGCTTCGATTCGGCACAGGTCTATTACAACCTGCTCAATCCCAGCGCGGGCCGGCGCATGCCCGGGGCTTGGACCGGGCACGACTTCACCGGCGTCATCGAGGCCTGCCGCGCGCACCGCGTCGCGGTGATGGCGATCCGTATTTTCGGCGCCGGGGTCATCGCCACGGATGAGCGGCACGGGCGCGAGAGCATACTCACTTCGAACACGAGCATCGCCGAGGACGAGCGCAAGACGAAGGCCGTGTTCGACGCGATCGGAACCGGCCACGGAACGCGCGCGCAGGTCGCGCTCCGCTTCGTGCTGTCGAACCCGGATGTGTCGGCCGCCGTGATCGGCAGCGCGGAACTGCATCATATCGACGAGGCGCTGCAGGCGGCTGATAGGGGGCCGCTCCCCCCGCAGGTTCTCGCCCGCCTCGATGGGCTGTATGAAAGTGATTTCACCCCCATCCCCCCCCTTCCCCCATCGAAGGGGGAAGGGAGATAACAGCGCTGCGCACGGTGAGAATGGAGACCGATTTTGGCCGCGCGGGGTGAGGTTCAGGGGCTTGGCGGACCGCCCGTCGGAGGCCTAAACTCTTGCAACAAGCCAGGCGTTACAACCACCTTGTGAGGAGGGTCCCATGAAACGTGCAGCTCATCTGTTCCTGATTCCGGTTATGTTGTTTGCCGCATCGACCGTCGCCGCAGCGGCTGCCACTGCAGAGTATCCCGGCAGGCCGATCCGGTTCATCGCGCCGTTTGTGCCCGGTGGTCCGAGCGACACGCTTTCGCGGCTCCTCGGCCAGAAGCTGACCGAGAGCTGGGGCCAGACCGTAGTCGTTGACAATCGCGGAAGCGCAGGCGGCATCGTCGGCTTCGAGCTGGGCGCCAGGGCAGCGCCGGACGGATACACGCTGCTGCTTGCCAACGGGGCCGGGCTCACGATCAACCCGAGCGTTTACCTCAAGCTGCCGTACGATCCCGCGCGCGACTTCCTGCCCATCACGCAGGTCACGTCCGGCGCGTACTACCTGGTGGTCCCGCCTTCGCTCCCCGCCAAGACCGTGAAGGAGTTCATCGCCCTTGCCAAGGCCAAACCGGGGGGCCTCAACTTCGCGGCGACGGGGACCAACAACCTGCTCGCGACGGAGCAATTCAACTTCATGGCCGGCATCAAGACGGTGGCCGTGAATTACAAGGGAACCGGGCAGGCGGTGAGCGCGGTGTTGAGCGGCGAAGTGCAGATGATGATCATGAGTCCCTTGATCTCCGTACCGCAAATCAAGGCCGGAAAGTTGCGGGCGATCGGCATTACGGGACCGAAGCGCAGTCCCGTTCTCCCGGATGTGCCCACTATCGCGGAGACTTTACCGGGATTCGAGAATATCACCTGGCACAGCGTGGTGGTTCCCGCCAAGACGCCGAAGCCGATCGTCGCCAAGCTCTCCAAGGAGTTGATGAGGATCATCAAGCAGCCGGATGTTCAGGAGCGCTTCGCTTCGGTGGGCCTCGACGCCGTGGGCTCGACGCCGGAGGAGCTCGCCGCCCTGATCAAGAAGGAAACCGTGATGTATGCCAAATTGGTCAAGGAGATCGGGCTCAAGCCTCAATAGGGCAAACCGGGGGGCAGACCATGTAGCGCGCGGCTAGGCGGCGGCCGCGCCGAGCACGCTCTGGGAGACGAACTTGCCCAGCCAGCGCTTGCGCAGGATCAGGTTCTCCTGCCACACCGCCTCGATGTTCGCCACGGTCGAGGCCTTGACCGCAGGGTGGGCGAGCAGGGCGTCGCGCCACGCGGCGAGCCGCGGAAACTTCTCGATGACCCCGACCGGCTTCAACCGGTCGAGGAACGTGTAGCGCTGGAGAAACGGCGCGTAGGCCGCGTCCACCAGCGAGAACTTCGGGCCGTTGAAATAGGGCCCCGCGTTTCCGCGCTGGGCGAGCGCCTCGTCGAGCTTGCCGAAGGGCTTGGCGATTCCGCCCGCTGCCTTGGCGAACTCTTCCTCGGAATTCGAGTACGCCGTGCCGGATATCGCCTCGGCGAAGTCCGGCACGTAGTCGGTCCACGCGCGGTTGCGCGCCCGCGCGAGCGGGTCCGCGGGATGCAGCCGGGGCGCTACGGTCTCGTCGAGGTACTCGGCGATCGCGCTCGACTCGAACAGCGCATCCTTGCCGTCGATCACCAGCACCGGGACCTTCGAATGCGGCGAGACCTTCAGGAACCAGTCCGGCCGGTGGTCGCGGTCGATGTAGGTGATGTCGTAGGGCACCTCCTTCGCGCGCAGCACGATCGCGGCGCGCTGAACCCAGGGGCAGGTCTTGAAGCTGCAAAGCATGTAGCGCGATGTCATATTGCCTCCAGTCTTACTAAGTTCCCATGAAGTCCCGCTTCCCGAGCTCCACCCCGTTGTGCCGCAGGATGTCGTAGGCCGTCGTGGCGTGGAAGTAGAAGTTGGGCAGCGAACGGTTGAGCAGCAGTTCCTGCCCCTTCAGGTTAAGTTCCCGGTCGCGCATCTTCACGGTGACGGGCTTCTCCTCGGCGCCGTCGATCTGGCCGGGCTTGACCGTGTTGAGAAACGCAATCGTCTTCTCGATGCGCGCGATCAGCTCGGCGAGGCTCTTTTCGCTGTCCTCGTATTTCGGCGCCTCCACTCCGGCGAGCAGGGCCGTGCAGTTCTTTGCGTGATCGCACATCGCCTGCACCTGGCGCGCGAAGCTGAACATGTCGGGATAGAACCGGTAGTGGATCAGCGTCGCCTCGTCGAACTTCTTCTCGGAGTAGTACGCTTGCGCCTTCCTGAGGCATCCCGCGAGCCCGTTCAGGTGCTTTACGAAGACAGGGATGGAAATCGGGTACATTGATACGGCCATGGTGGTTCTCCCTGAAGTTGTTTGACGGGTTATTCTAGCTGGATGGCGGTCTTGGGGGACAGACCACTAAGACTCCTGGCAGCCGCTTTTCGTACAATGTGGACTGGTTGCAGGCACGCACGCTGTTTCAATCCCGCGGGAACGGCAATAGAATCAATCCGGCGCGCCGCGCAATACCAAATACGAGCTTTCGGGGTCGGGCAGCAGCCCGAATCTCAAGAATAGGGAGGGGTCGCCATGCATTTTTCCACCAGTGTATCCGCACATCGGCTATCGGGATTAGTGGCCGCCTTGGCCGCAGCCGGCATGCTGGCTTCGTGCCAAACCACGGGATCGGGGCCGCAGGGAGCGCGCGATCCGCGGCAGGCGGAAGCGCGCAACATGCAGCTTGTCGGGCACAACGATCTCCAGGCGCGCACCGCCTACCAGCCGGTCATTCACCAGCAGGGCAACCGGTGGATCGCTTACATCGGCCATCATGGCGGCGTTCAATTGAATCCGCTGACCGGTCAGAAGGAGAACAACGGCACCTCGATCGTGGATGTGACCGACCCGAGGCAGCCGAGATATCTCGCCCACATTCCCGGCGACGAGGGCGAGGGCGAGGCGGGCGCGGCACAGATGGTGAGGATATGCGACGGCAAGACCCTGCCCAAGGGCGATCCGGCCAAGCGCTACCTGCTGCGCACCTTCGGCAACAAGGGGCACGAGATCTGGGACGTCACGATCCCCGAGAAGCCGGCGCTGCTGACGACGGTCATCAAGGGCCTGAAGGGCACGCACAAGAACTGGTGGGAGTGCGACACCGGCATCGCCTACCTCGTGTCCGGTGTGCAGGAGTGGCGCTCGACGCGCATGACGCAGGTCTGGGACCTGTCCGATCCCGCGAAGCCCGTGCACATCCGCGATTTTGGTCTCGCGGGGCAGCAGCCCGGGGCGACCGGCAAGGTTCCGATCAACCTGCACGGCCCGATCTCGACCGGACCGAAGGGCAACCGCATCTATTTCGGCTACGGCACCAACACCGATGGCGTGCTGCAGATCGTGGACCGCGAGAAGCTGCTCAAGGGCCCGAAGGAACCTACCGCCGCGAACCTGCGCTACCCGGAAATCGCGCGCCTCGAGCTGGGGCCGTTTCACGGCGCGCATACCACGCTGCCGGTCCTCGGCATGGATGTAGCGCAGTTTGCGAAGGATGCAAAAGGGGCCAAGCGGGATTTCGTGTTCATCGTGAACGAGTCGCTGCGGAACGAGTGCACGGAGGAAGCGCGGCAGCTCGTCTACGTGGTGGACGTGACCAACGAATCGGCGCCGTTCCCGGTCGCGAACTTCGACGTCCCGGAGGAGTCCGGCAGCTTCTGCTCGCGCGGCGGGCGCTTCGGCGCGCATTCCTCGAACGAGAACCAGCCGCCGATGTACGCGAAGCGCGTGCTGTTCGTCACCTGGTTCAACGCGGGCGTGCGCGCGATCGACATCCGCGATCCCTTCCGCCTGAAGGAGATCGGCTACTACATACCGGCCATCACCGACAGGACGGTGCAGCGTTGCGTGAAGACGCCGCAGGGCGCGCGCTGCAAGGTCGAGATCCAGTCGAACAACGTCGAGGTGGACGACCGCGGCTACGTCTACGTCGCCGACCGCGTCAACACCGGGCTGCACATCCTCGAGCTCACCGGCGATGCCCGCCGCGTCGCTAATTTCCAGTGACTGATGCAAGCAAGCCGGGGTCGGACCAGCGGAATGGAAACCCCGGCTCACTCAAGAGGGGATGGCCCGACTGGGCCACCCCCTCTCGCTCAGACGCAACGGATTAGTAACCGCCGTAAGACCGATAGCCCTCGGCAGCCTGCGTAGCAGCCGCAGGTTTCGCCTGCGAGCTCCTGCTCGCACCGCGGATGACGTGCCACACGCCGTTTACACCGTCACCCTTCGCATCGCCAGCCTGGACATCGGCCGCGTAGAAGTAAAGCGGCTTTCCGTTCAGCGCCCATTGCTTGGCGCCGTCGTCGCGCGTGATCACGCCAAATCCGGCGGTTGCGCGATCGTCGTCGTTCATCAGGAACGGAGGCCAGGCCACTGCACAGCCGCCGTTGCAGTTGCTCCTGTTGGCCGCATCCTTGTCGAACGTGTAGAGAGTACGGCCGGAAGCGGCAAGAACGCCATTTGACTCGGTAACCGCCTGGGCAAACGCGACATTGGCCGCGAAGGCCGTCGCAAGGGCGGCAAGTAACAATTTGTTCATCTAGTAGTCTCCTGATTATCAATTGGGCAGCGCGTTATTGCGCAACCTGTGCCGATATACGGAACGGCGCGCCGATCGGAGACACCCCCGGAGCGGACTTAATTCGCCGCGCACGGGCAGGGCAGGGGCTACCAGAGCTTGACGCAGTTGCCGGTGAGCAGATAAGGCGCGGGCGCGGTCCCCGGACGCGCCGGGGCATCCTCGAGCGAAATCGCGAGCCGCGGCACGTTTGAAAGCAATATTTCCGAAGTATCCGCCATCTGGAAGGAAGCTTTGCCCTCGGACGGCACCACGCCGAGCGGGAAGGCCGCCCCTTCCGTGGGCAGCGCCCAGAGCTGCAACACCTTGCCGGGCGGCACATCGACCTTGCGCAACATCTTGATCGACATGGTCCTGCCGTGGCGGGTCGAGCTTGCGAGGACCACCGGGTTGCCGGCGGCATCCGTGAGCAGGCCGACATAGCTCGGCGGCAGCGTTCCACGCTCCTGCACGATCGCATCCACCGGAACCACCGCGGTCGGGTAAATCCTTACCAGTCCGAGCGCCGCGATCGCCCCGAACGCCACGCCGAGGACCGGCCTGAGCCAGGCGAGCCAGGCGGATGCCGGTGCGACGGCGCGTGACGCCTGGCCGCCGGTGCGGCGATCGATCGCTTCCCAGACGGCGGCGGAAGGCTGTTCCGGCGGTACCGACCGTGCAAGCGGCGTCAATCGCCGCTCCCAGGCCTGAACCGCCTGCCGTGCCGCCGGCAGTGCGCGTTGAATCGCCTGGAACCGGCGCCATACCCGCGCGCTCATCATGCCGAACACGTACTCGGCGGCGAGTCGATCGAGGAGTCCCGGTCGATCGTAATTCATGCCAGCCGCTCCAGGCAGCGCTTCAGCTTGTCCAGTCCGCGCCGCAGCCAGACCTTGACGCTTCCGATGGGCGAGCCGACATGGCCCGCGACCTCGGAATGGCTGAGCCCATGGTAATAGACCAGCGCCAGGCACTGGCGCTGCGGCCCGTCGATCGCGTCCAGGCAGTTGCGGATGGCGAGGGCGTCTGCAGCTTGCTCCAATAACCCCAGCGGGTCGGCGCGCTCGTCCTCGATCTCGGGCGCGGCTCCGCTCTCCCGGTCGTCCAGGGATTCCGCGCTGTGGCGAGCGCCGCTGCGCAGTTCATCCAGGGCGCGATTGCGCACGATAGCCGTGAGCCAGGTCATCGGCTGGCTCAACCCGGCCTGATACCCGGCGGCCCGGTTCCATGCATTGACAAACGCATCCTGCAGCACCTCTTCCGCGCGATCCCGCTGTCTTACTATACGAAGCGCCACGCCAAACAGAGACGGTGCCGTCGCATCGTACAGTTGCCGAAACGCCACCCGGTCGCCCAGCGCGACGCGGGCGAGGAGTTGCTGCAGGTCGGCCGATGCGATCTTGGCTGCGGGCATTTTCTCTCAGGCGTGGGACTTGTGGATGCCGGTCCGAGATCATAGGACAAACGCCGACCCCCCCGCCACGTTTCTGCGAGGATTCGGGATCACGCGCGGCAGCGAACGCCACCCCGCCGACCTGGCTGGCTGTCTCCAGATGGAATGCCGCTACGTATATGCCGTGTGTTCAACGCCAATCGGGCGTTTGGCGCAGATCCAACCGCGCAAGCCGTTGGCCGTCGTCGATATCGTTTGAAACCAACAAAGGGACTGAACATCATGCAAGCGAACCAAAGTTATAGAAGAGGTGAGCCGTTGCGCCTGATCGAGAGGAGATGGCTCACGGAGGACACCCTGTCCAAATCATCGAAGGTCACGGTCTTCGTGCTGGCGCTCCTCCTCGCCGGCTGCGCGAGCCTGCAATCACCCAGATCTACCGTCGAAGTGCCGGACAAGCTGAAACCTGGCGCGAACGAATCTCTGGCGATGATCGCTCACGCAAAGGGCGTGCAGATCTACGAATGCCGCGCCAGAAAGGATCAGTCCGGGGGATACGAATGGGCGTTCGTGGCTCCCGAAGCCGATCTCTTCGACGCGGGCGGATACAGGATCGGCCGACACTATGCCGGCCCACATTGGGAAGCCAACGATGGCAGCAAGATCCTGGGTGCGTTGAAGGAACGTGCCGACGCGCCGGCGGCCGGTGCCATCCCCTGGCTGCTGCTTGCCGCGAAGTCGGTCGGGCCGGAAGGCTCGTTCAGCAAGGTCACGAGCATACAGCGCGTCAGTACTGTGGGCGGCGTGGCGCCCAAGGCCGGTTGTTCTCAAGCCGCGGCCGGGACACCTGCGCGCATCAATTACACAGCAGACTATTATTTTTTCACCCGCAGGGAGCCGTATTCGTCGTATTAAAGCGGTGCAACATGAGCAACGGAAGAAATTACGGAAGAAGCTGCTATAGCGGCGCGGTCAAGTTAACAGCCTGGTGAGCCATGGACGAGAGCAACCGCGTCATCGTCGAAGCTTGGAATACGGTCCTGTACGAGAAGTTCTGCCGCTTCAGGCACCTGCTCGTGGAGGGACTGTCGCAGCACAGCGATGCGGCGTTCGACCGCTGCCGCTATCCCGAAGGCGCCCGAGTACTCGACGTCGGCTGCGGCTTCGGCGACAGCACGCTGCAAATCGCCAGGCGCGTCGGTCCGGCCGGCGAGATCATCCGTCTGGCTGGAGAGGAGGGTGCGAAACGCAAGCCCCAGGTGGTCGCGGCGCTCAAGGCGACGCTCGCGTCCTTTGCGCGGCCCGAGGGCATATGGGCGCCGTCGAGCACTTGGTTCATTACCGCGACTAATCCCAGCTGAAGAGAGGCAAGGTTGGTTTTCCCAACGTCCGGAGTACGCTGCATACAAGGGGAGGGTTCGCCGGTGGCTGTAAGGCATTACCCCTCCATCGAGCGGACAACCACCGGGAGGCTTCCCGGTCCACGCGGGACAGCTATCTTTTCGAAGCGGACTTTGCCTCGCGCATGAGCAGCCCGGTGGTGGAGACCCGCAGCTCGAGCTCGGCGGGGCGCGTCACCGGGACGAAGGTCGCCGAGCCGTATTCGGCGTCGAGAACCGGCGCGAGGAACGTGTAGCGCCGTCCCAGCGCGTACAAGTCCACCCACTTCTCGCGCGAGAGCGCGTGCACGGTACGCACCGCCTCGCGCTCATCCTTGACCCCGTGGTAGCGCCCCGCCACGCGGTCGATCTCGTAGGCGGTGTGCAGCCCGAACAGATTGGCGTAGGGATGCCATTTCACGATGTGCGCATCCACGTAGATCTCGTCCCCGGCGAGCTCGTAGGTCGCCTCGCGGCCGTCGGCGAAGCGGAATGTCGCGATGAAGCGCTGCTTGCCGGCAGGCTTCACCACGATATTCGCCGCCACGTCCTCCCGCGACAGCGCGCTATAGCCCATCATGCCCACCGAGATCGTGCCGGCGAGCGCTCCGACCGCGAGCAGCAACAGCCCCGCGACCATGCGGTAACCGGACTGCGGCAGCCTCAGCTGGACGAAGGAGACGATCGCGGCGATCACTACAAGGACGCCGAGCACCCCGAACAGCACGGCGAAGGGGAAGAGCGGAGCGTTGGTCAAATCCGAAGGCATGGCGAATAGAGCATACAGCAATCGGCTTTTCGCTCCCAGCCCGCAGCAGGTCCCTACGTACAGAACCGGCCCACGTTGACGAGGACGTTCGAAAGCCGCCCGTTCAGCGGGATGAGGATCGCCCGCGCGCGCCGGGTGCAGATCAGCCACTCGCGCGTCTCCCGCTCGCACACGAGGTGCGGTTCGGTCTCGCGCGCGGCTCCCTTCGTATCGATGAACTGCCTGCGGCCGGCAGTGCACGAGAACCCGAGCGCTCCCATCGCGGCCGGGACGTCCTTGAACGCAGAGCCCACCGGCGTTCGCGCCAGTATCGCCGCGCTCTCCGCGTCGATCTCGTCGCTGCCCGCATAGCCGCACGCGCTGAGGGCCACGAGGAGTGCGGCTGCGCTCACGAGAGTGACGAGTGACGGGTGACGAGGGACGGGCACCGGTCTCAGCCGCGCTGCTTGAGCACCGGTGCGGTCAGATCCGACAGGCGGACGCGCTGGCGTCCCTTCCCGTCGAAATTGCCGGGGTCGAGCCAGCGCAGGAACGCCCGCTCCAGCTCCGGCCATTCGCTGTCGATCGCGGCATACCACGCCGTGTCGCGGCCGCGGCCCTTGTAGACGACGGCCTGCCGGAAGACGCCCTCGAACGACAATCCCAGCCTCTGCGCGGCGGCGCGCGAAGCGGCGTTCAACGCGTCGCACTTCCACTCGTAGCGCCGGTAGCCGAGCCCGAAAGCGCGCTGCATCATGAGGTACATCGCTTCGGTCGCGGCGCGGCTGCGCTGGAGCACCGGCGAGTAGTTGATGTTGCCCACCTCGATCACGCCGTTCCGGGGATCGATGCGCAGGAAGCTCGCAATGCCGGTTGCCTGGTGCCTGGTTCCGTCGATGATGGTGTGAAACAGGGGATCCTCGCCCAGGCAGGAGGATTCCAACCACTGCCGGTAGGCCGCGAGCGTCGCGAAGGGGCCCGCGCCGAGGTAAGTGAAATTGCGGCCGCCCGGGTCGAGCGAGTTCGCGCGGAAAAGCTCCTCCGCGTGGCGGGCTGGATCGATGGGTTCAACGCGGCAGTAGCGGCCCACCATCGCCGTCCGCGGCGGACGCAGAGGCTCTTTCCAGCCCGGCAGGGGGAAGCCGATCGGCTGTCCGAACTCGTTGCAGTCGGCGCTCATGAGCCGCTCAGGACTGGAGCGGCGCAGGCATCTCGAACCACGTTGCCCGCGCGCAGGCGCGGCAGTCCCCCGATTCTGAAAAGAGCGCCGTGCCCGTGAAGTGACGGCGCTCGTCGCGGGCGAGCTCCCAGCCGACGATGATGCAGCGCTCGCCGACGTAGACCGCGCTGCGCAGCGACGCCGCCATCTCGCCCAGCAGCACGGGCGTCTTCTCGGAAAACTCGAAGGAGAACGCGCCGGGACAGTCGAGCGCGGACCAGATGAACTCGGTGCGCACGCGTCCTTTCCCGTCACCGAGCGAAGCATCGGGGATCCACGGGCAGGCGACGACTCCGTTGCGAAGCGTCCCGGCGAAGATGCGCAGCCCGTCGCCGGCAGCCCGCTCCGGGCCGCAAACGAAGCACCCCGGGAACGGGTGGGCGCGAAATCCGCGGTACGATCGCGCCGCCGCCTCCGCTTCCGCGAAGCTCGGCGCCGCGGGAATGTCGAGCGACATCACAGCCGGCCGCGCCCGTGCGACGACGGTCGCGCCCTGGACCAGTTCGACGCTCGATCCCGATTCCTTGACCAGCATCTCGGCATCGAGCGGCGACGGGACCTCCAGCCGTACCAGCGAGGACCCGGCTGCGTAACGGGCGAGCCGGCCGCAGACATACCCCCCGTTGCCCGAATCCGGCGGACCGCGAAAACGCCGCTCGATCCGGATCGTCCGGGGCAGGGTCCTCGATTCGGGAGGCCTGTCGGTCACGGGTCACCCATCATCGGTCACAGGCCAATAATCTTAGAGCGCCTGACAAAATGAACTCCCCTCCTGCCTGAGGAGGGGTGCCCGCGCCAGTGGGCGGGGTGGTGGGAGCTAGGCGTTCCGATGTAACCACCCCG
>JAHZNX010000371.1 GCA_020028375.1 Betaproteobacteria bacterium
GTTCACCGAGCCGACGATCGCAGCGAGGTCCGAGTAGCCGGTCAGCAGCAGTCGCACCGAATTCGGCGCGATGCCCTTCACCCGGCGCAGCAGCTCGACCCCCGTCATCTCCGGCATGCGCTGGTCGCTCACCACGACGTGGGGCTGGAACTTGCGCACGAACTCGAGCGCCTCGGGACCGTTGGTCGCGGTGAAGACGTGATAGTGGGACCGGAAGATCGAGCGCAAGGCGGTCACGATGCGCTCCTCGTCGTCCACGAACAGGATGCGCGCTTTCCGGCTCCCCGCGGCTTCGGCGGCGTTTCCCGCCGCGGCGAGTGCAGGTTCCGGGGCGGCCGCTGCCGTGCCGGGCCGGGACGGGACCTCGGCGCGGGCCTGCTGCAGGCCCGCCAGCATGCGCGCGGCCTGCACCAGCTTGGGGTCGATGCGCTGGGTCGGCTCGTCGGTGACGGCGCCGGCGGCGGGCTCGCGGCGCGCCTGCCGCAGGCTCACCTCGATGCCATTGGCGAAGGCGTCGGAGAATTCCTTCGCGGTCTGGAAGCGCTCCTCGCGCTTCTTGGCGAGCGCCTTGTGCACCGCCCAGTCGAGCTGGACCGAGATCTTCGGGTTGAAATCCGAGGGATTCCCCGGCCGCTCGTTCAGCGCCTGGCGCATCACCTCGGCGTTGTTGCCGACGAACGGGCGGCGGGCAGCGAGCAGCTCGTAGGCGATGACCCCCACCGAGTAGATGTCGCCGCGCGCGTCGATGTCGGTGCCGAGAAACTGCTCGGGAGACATGTAGCCCGGCGAGCCCATGATCTCGCCCACCTGGGTCAATGTGGAGGTATCGATGCGCGCGATGCCGAAATCGGTGAGCTTCAACCGCCCGTCGTCGTTGATCAGGATGTTCGAGGGCTTGATGTCGCGGTGGACCACACCCTGCGCGTGCGCGTACGCGAGTCCGCCGAGCAGCTGGCGGATCAGCTCGCCGATCTCCTTCAGCCCGAAACGCGCCTCGTCCTGCAGGTGGTGAAACAGCGATCTTCCGTTCACGAGCTCCATCACGATGTAGGCGAGTTCATCGTCCTCGCCGTAGTCGTAGATCGCGGCGATGCGCGGGTGCGTCAACCGGCCCACCGCCCGGGCCTCGTGGCGGAAGCGCGTCAGCACGTACTGCAGGTCGGCGGCATCGAGCGTGGACTTGGTGATGGTCTTGATCGCGACGGTGCGCTGGATCGCGGGATCGAACGCGCGGTAGACGACGCCCATCCCGCCCTGCCCGAGCACGTCCTGGACCTGGTACTTGCCGATGGACGTGGGACTGTTCATGGATCCGGGCCGGGTGATCGCGCTGCGCTCACGCCGCCGCTGCTGCCGGTGGCTGCAACGGTAGCACCACGGTGAACCGCGTGCCAACCCCCACGGTGGAATCGACGCTGATCCTGCCGCCGTGCTGTTCGACGATCTTGTAGACGATCGAGAGCCCGAGCCCGGTGCCCTTGCCAACCTCCTTGGTGGTGAAGAATGGATCGAAGATCTTGGGCAGGACCTCGGGGGGGATACCCTTGCCGGTGTCCGCCACTTCCACCGCGACATGCCCGGCGCCCTCGCGGCGCGTGGTGATGCGGATCTCGCCCTGGCGCTGCCCCATCGCCTGGGCCGCGTTGGTGACGAGGTTCAGGAACACCTGGTTGATCTGGGAGGGCGAGCAGGTGATGGCCGGGACGTCGCCGTAATTCTTCCTCACGGCGTGATGCTTCAACTCATGGCGGGCGATGGCGAGCGTGCTGTCGAGGCCCTCGTTCACGTTGAAAGCCGCGATCTTGCTGCGGTCCAGGCGCGAGAAATTCTTGAGATTCCCCACGATCTCGGAGATCTGCCCGATGCCGTGGAGCCCGTCCTTCACCAGGGCCTGCAGCTCCTCGAGCGCGTGGTGGGCGCGGAGCTGCGCGACCACGCGTTGCGTCAGCCCGAACTGCCCGGCGAGCGCCTGGGCATCGGCGGCGCCCGAGCGCAGCAGCTCGAGCAGCTTCTCGGTTTCGGCGGCCAGGCGCGAGAGATCCTGCAGCCTTCCGCCCACCGAGCCGAGGCTGTTCTTGGCGTAGGCGAGCGGCGTGTTGATCTCGTGCGCCACGCCGGCCACCATCTGCCCGAGCGAGGACATCTTCTCGGAGGACCAGCAGGGCGCCCGAATAGGCAACGAGATAGGAGCGGTAGAACTCCTGCTCGAGGAGCATGGCCTCCAGTTCGCGCGAGAATGCGCCGGTCAGGGTGTTGACGCGCGGGCCGGCGGTCATGAAGGCGAGCCGGGTGAACAGTTCCTGCTCGCCGGCCTTCGTCTCGAGCAGTTCCCGCACGCGGCCATCGAGGCGACCGAGACCGGTGCGCAGCGCCGGCGGCAGGCGCGGCCCCGCTTCCCGCAGGTCGGCGAGGATCGTCTCGACAAGCTTGCGCCGCTCCTCGCCGGGCGTGACGTAATAGCGCTGGGACTCGGCGATCAGCTGGACCGCGGCGCTCTCCGC
Organism: Betaproteobacteria bacterium; assembly: GCA_020028375.1. Classification (GTDB taxonomy): domain Bacteria; phylum Pseudomonadota; class Gammaproteobacteria; order Burkholderiales; family SG8-41; genus SG8-41. The sequence goes on from JAHZNX010000371.1 coordinate 2,502, forward strand.
CGCCACCAGCCGCTCGCGGTCGCGGAAGTCCCGCCAGGAGCCGCGGACCAGGCCCGCGATTTCGCCGTCGGACGCCACCACCTGCGTCAGCGCCTGCCGCGCGGCGGCATTCGCCATCCGGAACTTCTCGAGCATCGCGGCTTTCTCGGAAAATGCGACTTGGAGCTCGGGCAGTCCGCGCGCGAGCACCGGGCTGCCGAGCGCCGCGCCGGCGGCCGTGAGCTCGCGCAGGATGCGCGCGACCGTCGCGCCGTGGTCGGGCGGCGGTGCCTGCGGGGGGGCAAGCTCGGTGTAGGAGCGCAAGACGTCGACGTCCCAGCGCGAGTCGATTTCCTTCAGCTCGCGCAGCGCCGCCAGCACCTCGTTCTGGCGCTTGAAATCCGCCCCCTCGGTCTTGAGGTAGAGGTAGCCGAGTATCGCCGCGAGCGCGATGGTGATGGTGGCGAGAAGCGCGCGGCGGGCGTATTGCGCCATGCGCGAAGGCGCGAGCGGCGGCACGGCGGCGCTCACCTGCCGCATCGTCATTCGCCGAGGTACGCGTGGCGCACCTGGGGATTGGCGAGCAGTCGCGAAGCCTCGTCAGCGAGCGCGATGAGACCGCTTTCCATCACGTAGCCGCGGTGGCACGTTTCGAGCGCCAGCTTCGCGTTCTGCTCCACCAGCAGCAGTGTCACTCCCTCCGCGGTGATGGCGCGTATGGCCTCGAATATCGTGTGCACGATCAGTGGCGCAAGACCCATGCTGGGTTCGTCGAGTAGCAACATGCGCGGCCGGCTCAGCAGCGCGCGCCCGATCGCCAGCATCTGCTGCTCGCCGCCCGACAGCGTGCCTCCGGGCTGCCGGCGCCTCTCGGCGAGTCGCGGCAGCAACCCGTAGACGCGGTTGAAATCGGCGACGATGCCCGCGCGGTCGCGCCGACTGTAGGCGCCCATCGCGAGGTTC
>JAHZNX010000143.1 GCA_020028375.1 Betaproteobacteria bacterium
GGGGAGCCTGCCCGCGCGGCGCGCCGGCTCGTAGTTCTGCGCCACTTTCGCAAGGAGCGACTTGCCGGCGAGCGTGGCGGGCCGCCCGCGCGTCATGTTATGCGCGCCGATCGCCTTCAGGTCGCGCATCAGCTCGCGCACATCGGCGTAAGTCAGCGTCACGATTTCCATGTCCATGACCGGGTCGGCGAAGCCGCGGCCGACCAGCATGTCGCCCACATCGTGCATGTCGGTGAAGCGGTGCACGTGCGTATGCGCGTCCACGCTCCGGAACGCCGCCCGCAGCTCCTTCAGCGTGTCCGGCCCGAAGGTGCTGAACATCAGCAAGCCGCCGGGCGCGAGCACCCGGTGCATCTCGGCGAATGCCCGCGGCGGCTCGTTGCTCCACTGGATCACGAGATTCGACCAGATCATTCCGGCGCATGCGGAAGAGAGCGGGAGCTGCTCGATGTCGCCGCACACCGCGGCGAGCCGCGGCCCGCCGCGCCCGAGGAAGGCGCGCCACCATGGGCGGCGCGCCCGGGCATGGCGCGCCATGGCGAGCGCGAGGTCGAGCGCGATCATGCGCGCGCCGGGGTAGCGGGCAAGCAATCCGTTGACCGCGTTGCCGGTGCCGCTGCCGGCGTCGAGTATGATTGCGGGCTCGAGCTTGATGTAGTCCAGGCGCTCCAGCATCCGCCGGCACACTTCGTTCTGCAGCACCGCCGCGGCGTCGTAGCCCGCGGCGGCCCGCTCGAAGGAGCGGCGCACCATGCGCTTGTCCACCGCGAGCACGTCACTCATCGAAGAAATCCCGCAGCTCGCGCGCCACCCGCCCCGGCTGTGACAGGAACGGCGCATGCGCGCACGCCCGCAGAAGCCGAAAGCGCGCGTTGGGAAGCGCCGCGGCGAGCCCGCGGCCCGCCGCGGGCGGCACGATGCGATCGCGCGCGCCGTGCAACACCAGCGCCGGCTGCTTGACCCTCCGCAACTCGCGCCGCAGATCGGCGTCCAACAGCACCGCGAGCCCCGCGGCGAGCACGCCGTCTGTCGCATCTCTCGCGCTCGATTGCAGCAGCACGCCGGCGACTCCTCGCGCGCGCGCATCGCCTCGCGCCTGCACCGCGACGAAGCGCGCCACCGTGCCGGCGCGGTCCGCGGCGAGCAGGCGCCCGAATTCCCGCAGCACCGCAGGCGCCGTCGCGCACGGCCAGCCGGGCCTGCCGGCAAAGCACGGGGTGGTCGCGATCAGGGCGAGACGCCGCACCTGGCGCGGGGCGCGCCGGGCCCAAGCCAGCGCCACCTCGCCGCCGAGTGACCATCCGACGACGTGGCAGCGTCGCGGCGCGGAGAGCGCCACGGCTCCGGCCAGCGCCTCCAGCGTGTACGGCGCACAGGCGGGGGCCGCCCCGTAGCCGGGGAGATCGGGAACGTGCACGCGCAATCGCGGTCCGAGCCTGCCCGCGAGGTCGTTCCAGACGCCGGCGGAGCATCCCCAGCCGTGCAGCAGCACAACGTCGCGCGCCTTCTTCACTGCAGCGCGTTGAGCGCGGCGGCGAGGTGCTCGACGTCGCCCGCTTCGTGCGCGGCCGAAAGCGAGATGCGCAGCCGCGCCGTTCCGTGCGGGACCGTGGGCGGCCGGATCGCCGGCACCAGGAGCCCCTCGCGCGCCAGCGCTTCGGACGCCGCCACGGCCTCCCCGTTGGCCCCGATGATGAGCGGCTGAATCGCGGTCGACGAGGGCGCGAGACGCCAGCGCCGCAGTTGGAGGCGCCCCCGCAGGAGCGCGATCAGGCCCCGCAGGTGACGCCGCCGCTCCTCGTCACGGACGAGCTCGAGGCTCTTCAGCAGCGCCGCCGACAGCATCGGGGGCGCCGCCGTCGTGTAGACGTAGGGACGCGCGCGCTGGACGAGGGCTTCCACCATTTCGGCGCCGCCCGCGACGAACGCGCCGAACACGCCGGCCGCCTTGCCGAGCGTCGCCATGTAAATCAGCCGCGGCGATGAGACGCCGAAGTGGGCCGCGGTGCCCCCTCCCCCGGCCCCCAGCACCCCGAAGCCGTGCGCGTCGTCGAGCAGCAGCCACGCATCGTGGCGCTCGCAGAGTGCGACCAGCTCGGGAAGCGGCGCGATATCGCCATCCATGCTGAACACGGCATCGGTGACGACGAGCTTGCGCCGCGCCCCGGACGCGGCGAGGAGCCGGCCGAGCGCGGCGAGATCGAGATGCGGATAGCGGCGGAAGTCGGCGCGCGAAAGAATGGCGGCGTCGTTGAGCGATGCGTGGTTCAGTCGGTCGCCAAACACCGCATCGCCGCGGCCCGCGAGCGCCGTGACCACTCCCAGGTTCGCCATGTAGCCGGTGGCAAACAGCAGCGCCCGTGGCAGCCCCACGAACGCGGCCAGCCGCTGCTCCAGCTCGTGGTGCGCCGCCGCGTGTCCGAGTATCAGGTGCGACGCGCCGGCGCCGACGCCGTAGCGCGCCGCGCCCTCGCGCGCGGCCTCGATCAGTTCCGGATGGGCGGCGAGGCCGAGGTAATCGTTGCTGCAGAATGCGACATACTCGCGCCCGTCCACGCGGACGCGCGCGCCCTGCGACGACTCCAGCACGCGCCGGTGGCGTTTGAGACCCCGGGAGTCGAGATCCGCGAGCTCTGCCGCAAGCGCCTGCTGGAGTGACGGGCGATCGTTTGACTCGCTCAGGGCAGGCTGAGTGACTCGTGACGGGTCGTTCACTGACGCGGGCGGAGGCCGAGCTTCGCGAACAGCGCGCGATCCTGCTCGACATCGGGATTGCCGGTGGTGAGCAGCTTTTCGCCGTAGAAGATCGAGTTCGCGCCGGCGAAAAAGCAGAGCGCCTGGATCGCTTCGGACATTGCCTCGCGGCCGGCGGAGAGCCGCACCATCGCTTTCGGCATGGTGATGCGCGCGCAGGCGATGGTGCGCACGAATTCCAGCGGATCGAGCGGCGCCGTGCCGTGCAGCGGCGTGCCTTCGACCTGTACCAAGTTGTTGATCGGCACCGATTCCGGATAGGGTTCCATGGCTGCGAGCTGGGCGATCAACGCCGCGCGGGTGCGGCGCGTCTCGCCCATGCCGATGATTCCCCCGCAGCAGACATGGATGCCCGCGCGGCGCACGCGCGCGAGCGTCTGCACGCGATCGTCCTGGGTGCGCGTCGTGATGATCTCGCCGTAGAACTCCGGGGAGGTATCGAGGTTGTGATTGTAATAATCGAGGCCCGCGGCCTTGAGCTGCTCGGCCTGACCTTCCTTGAGCAGCCCCAGCGTCGCGCAGGTTTCAAGGCCTTCGGCGCGCACGGCCCTGACCATTTCCATCACCCGCTCGAGCTCGCGCTGCCGCGGGCCGCGCCACGCTGCACCCATGCAGAACCGGGTTGCCCCGTTGGCCTTGGCGAGCCGCGCCGCGGCGCTCACCTGCTCGAGGGATAGTAGCTCTTCGTCGGCGACACCCGTGCGGTAGCGCGCCGACTGCGGGCAGTAGGCGCAGTCCTCGGGGCAGCCGCCGGTCTTCACTGACAGCAGCGTGGACAGTTGCACCGCGTTCGGATCGAAATGGCGGCGGTGGACGGTGTGGGCGCGGTGGAGCAGATCGTTGAAGGGGGAGTCGAACAGGTCTTCGACGTGTCGCGTACTCCAGCGCTCATTGCGCGGAGAGCTGTCGGCGCCGACGCCGGCAGATTCGTTATAGCTTGCAGTATCCATGTGGCTCCATCGATGAGATCCGGAAAAATCGAGCTGTTTGAGTCACTTGTATCTTCGGCCCGGGCCGGATACATGTCAAATTCCAGCAGGGGATTTCTGAACGGCTGCCTGCATTTTGTGCGTGCACGCTGGCCGCAGGCATGCGTGCTCTGCGGTGCGGCGGCGGGTGGCGCAATGCTGTGCGCGCCGTGCGTCGCGGACCTGCCGTGGCTGCCCCGCAGCCGCTGTGCCGTCTGCGCCCTGCCCCTCGCGAGCGGTGCCATATGCGGCGCCTGCATCGCCCGTCTACCGCGCTTCGACCGGGTGGCGGCGCCTTTCGCCTACCGCTTTCCGGTGGCGGGGCTGATCCACGCCCTTAAATACGGCGGTCGGCTGGCGCTGGCGCGCACCCTGGGTGAAGCTCTCGCGCAGGCGGCCCCGCTTGACGCGGATGCGATCGTGCCGATGCCGCTCGCGCGCGGCCGGCTCGCGGAGCGCGGATTCAACCAGGCGCTCGAGATCGCGCGCGTCATTGCCGCGCGCACCGGCATTCCGTTGCTTCCTCTCGCCTGCCGCAAGGTCGTGGACACGCCGCCCCAGGCGGCACTGCCCTGGAAGGAACGCGCTAAGAACGTGCGGCGCGCATTCGTGTGCGACGCCGATCTGGCTGGCCAGCGCATCGCCGTGGTGGACGACGTGCTCACCACTGGAGCGACGCTGGACGAGCTCGCGCGCGTGCTGCGAAGAGCCGGCGCCGTCAGCGTTGCCGGCTGGGTCGTCGCGCGGACATTACCGCGCTAACGCAGTTTCTAGTTTCGAGTTTGAAGTTTCGAGTTAACTACACTAACAGACGTGGGCGTAAAGTGGGTCAGGAGTGCACGAACTCGAAACTCGCAACTGGAAACTCGAAACCGGCCAACTGCTATTGCAACTGGCGCAGGCGCTGCTCGGCGAACGCCGCCAGCTCGGGGTGAAGATTGCCGGCGGCGCGCGCTTGCCGATAGGCATCCTGCGCCGCGGCCGCCTGGTTGGCTGCCTGCAGCGATATGGCGAGTCCCAGCCACCACACCCCGGCGCCGGGTCGCAGCCGCAATGCGACCTGGAATTGCTCGATGGCTTCCTCATGCCGGCCCTGGCGCTGCAGCAGCGCGGCGAGGAAGGCGGCGTAATCGGCGTTGCCCTGGGCGTGCTCGAGCCCGGCTCCCAGGGTGGCGATTGCACGCGCGTTGTCCCCGCGGTCAGCCTGCAGGCGGGCGAGCGTCATGCTGAATCCGCTCTGCGCCGGGGAGATCTTGATGCCCTCCTCGAGCACGCGCTCGGCTTCCAACAGCTTCCTGCCCTGCACCAGCAGCCCGACCAACCCCTGGCGCGCCTGGACATTCTCCGGATTAAGGCTCAATGCCACCTGGAAGCCCGCTTCGGCATCGCCCAGGCGCCCCTGATTCAGCCACGCAACCGCCTTGCGGTACTCGTTTTCCGCAACCTCGCGCGGCGTGGGATCGCGCACCTGTTTCCGGATCCCGGGCGGCATCGCGGGCTCCGCCGGTACGGTGGCCGCACGCCTGCCCGCCTCGTTTCGCGATTGCGCGGGCGCGCTTGCCAGCGTGGCCTCGGAGGCGGAATCCGCGCCCATGCGGCCGATCAGTCGCGCCGAACTCAACGGTTCTCCGACTTCCGTCCCCGCCTGCCGCGCCCCCGCGTCACCGTGCGGCACGGGGTCGGCCGGGGGGTTGGACAGCTCGAGGCTCAGGCGGAATGCCCGGAGCTCCTGTGCATACGCTTCGTCACGCTCCTCGGGCCGTGCGGCGGGTCGCACGCCGGCGGAAGCGGAGACGACTCTATCGATCATCCTCTCGGTGCCGGACCGCCCCGCCGACGAGCGTGTCGGCTCCGCAACCGTCGCGGTAACCGCTATCCAGCCAGCCGGCGCCGCGACCGCGAACGCGACGCCCGCCGCAATCCAGCCCCAATGGGGCGACGCGCGCCCGCTTTCCGGCAGCACCTCCACGTGGGCAGGCAGCAGCCCGCGCTCGGCCGGGCTCGCGCGTCGTTTCTCGAGGTTGAGCAGGACCTGATTGATGACGCTCATGCCGCTGCCTCCGACAAGCTCACTCGATACCAGCCACGTCGCGTCGGCGGCCCAGCTTCATTCGCGGGTCGCATCCCCCATCCCTCACTCCTTCCCTCTCTCCCGAGCGGAGAGAGGAAGGGTCGAGCCTCCCTTCTCTTCTTGGGAGAAGGGCGGGGATGAGGGATCGGGGCCCCTGCTCCGCCGCTCATGACAATACCAGCCAGCCGAGGCTCCCGGCCGACAGGACCAGGAGCGCGAAGCCGAACCATCGCCATGGACGGTGCTGCCGCGCGGCGGGCGTATCCGCGACCGCCTGGCTCACGTGCTCGGGCTGCACCACCTGCACGCCCTCGCTG
>JAHZNX010000001.1 GCA_020028375.1 Betaproteobacteria bacterium
GCATGGCCGAACAGCGCAAGAAACTCCGCCTCGGCGAACTGCTGGTGCAGCAGGGGCTGATCACCACCGATCAGCTCTCGATCGTTCTCGCCGAGCAGCGCCACAACAACATCCCCATCGGCCGCCTGCTGGTGCGGCTCGGCTTCGTCACGGAAAGCGCCATCCGCGACATCATGGCGCGCACCATCGGCCAGGAGGCGATCGACCTGGCGCAGGTGGTTGCCGACCCCGAGGCGCTCAAGCTCGTCTCGCAGGATTTCGCCCGTCGCAACCGCGTGCTGCCGATCGCCTACGATCCCGCGGATCAGGTGCTCACCGTCGCCACCACCGAGATCTTCAACGTGGTGGCGATGGACCAGTTGCGCGCGATGCTCGGCCCGCAGATCGAGATCAAGACTCAGCTCGCGAGCGAGGCGCAGCTCGAGGACTATACCGATCACTTCTACGGCTACGAGCTCTCGGTCGACGGCATCCTGAAGGAGATCGAGACCGGCGAGATTGACTACGAGAGCCTGCAGGTGGCGGGCGGTGGCGACGAGTACACGCAGCCGATGGTGCGACTGGTCAACGCGTTGATGGTGGACGCGGTGAAGCGCGGCGCGTCCGACATCCATTTCGAGCCCGAGTATGCCTTCCTGCGCATCCGTTACCGCATCGACGGCGTGCTGGAGACCGTGCGGAGCCTGCACAAGACGTACCTGCCGGGCATCACGGTGCGCGTGAAAGTGGTGAGCGCCATGAACATTGCCGAGACGCGAGCACCGCAGGACGGGCGGCTTTCGCTGACGTTGAATGGCCGGCCGATTGACTTCCGCGTGTCCACCCAGCCCACGATCTACGGCGAGAACATCGTCCTGCGCGTGCTCGACCGTGAAAAGTCGATCATCAGCCTCGAGCGCATGCGGCTTTCCAAGCAGACGACGGACAAGATCAACCTCATGCTCGCGCGCCCCGAGGGCATCCTGATCGTCACCGGTCCCACCGGCAGCGGCAAGACCACGACCCTCTATTCATTGCTATCGCAGGTAAACGACGAAACCGTAAACATCATGACCCTGGAAGACCCGGTCGAGTACCCGTTGACGCTCATGCGGCAGACCTCCGTGGGCGAGGTCGCACGCATGGACTTCGCGGACGGCATCCGCTCGATCATGCGCCAGGACCCGGACATCATCCTGGTGGGCGAGGTACGCGACAAGGAAACCGCCGAGATGGCGTTCCGCGCCGCGATGACCGGCCATCAGGTGTTCACCACGCTGCACACGAACTCGGCGCTCGGCGCCTTCCCGCGCCTGCTCGACATCGGGATTCAACCCGAAATCATGGCGGGCAACATCATCGGCGTGATCGCGCAGCGCCTGGTGCGCGTGCTGTGCACGCACTGCAAGGAAGCCTACGCGCCGTCCCGGGAGGAGCGCCAGCTGCTCGGGCCCGCGGGGGAAAAGGTCTCGTTCCTGCACCGCCCGGTCGGCTGCAAGCAATGCGACAACAAGGGCTTCAAGGGCCGCAGCGCCATCATGGAGATGCTGGTGATGGACAGCGACCTCGACGAGCTGGTGGCGCGCAGAGCGACGGCGAAGGAGTTACGCGCGGCGGCCATGACCAAGGGCTTCCGCTCGCTCTCGGACGAAGGCCTGCAGCGGGCGGTGGACGGCACGACGAGCTTGACCGAGGTGGCGCGCGAGATCGATCTCACCGGGCGCTACCGCTAGCGCGGAACCGTGCCTTCCTACGAGTACAAGGCAGTCGACAAGACCGGCCGGCCGGCGCGCGGGGCGCTCGAGGCGGTCAATGAAGTGGATCTCGAGCTGCGCCTGCGGCGCATGGGGCTCGATCTCATCACCTTCCGGCAGGTCGAGCGTCAGTCCCGCATATTCGCCGCCGGCGGCAGGATCACGCGCCAGGACCTCATCAATTTCTGCTTCGACATGGAGCAGATGGCGCGCTCCGGCATCCCGATCCTCGATGGCCTGCGCGATATGCGCGAATCGATGGACAATCCGCGATTCCGCGACGTGCTGACCGCGATGACCGAGGACATGGAAGGCGGCAAAGTGCTTTCGCAATGCATGGCCAACCATTCCACGGTATTCGATAATGTCTTCGTCAGCCTGGTCCGGGCGGGCGAGCAGTCCGGCCAGCTTCCGGAGGTGTTCAAGAACCTGGCGGACAACCTCAGGTGGCTCGACGAGCTCATTTCACAGACGCGCCGGCTGATGATCCTGCCCCTCATCACGCTCGTCGTGGTGCTCGGCGTGCTGATCGCGCTCCTGATCTTCCTCGTTCCGCAGATTGCGCAGCTGTTCAAGACCATGGGCCTCGCGCTTCCCGTGCAGACCCAGGTGCTCATCGTGATTTCGGGGTTCATGACCCAGTACTGGTACGTGGTTTTCGGGCTTCCGGTCGTGGTGTTCGTGGTTCTGGCCACGGCGGTCCAGCGCAGCCAGCGGGCCGCCTACATGTGGGACTATGCGAAGCTGCGCTTGCCGCTCGTCGGGCCGACGCTTCTCAAGATCATCCTGTCGCGCTTCGCGAATGTCTTCGCGCTCCTCTACCGGTCGGGCATCACCGTGCTGGACGCCATCAAGACGAGCGAAGACGTCGTGAACAACCGCGTCATCTCGGACGGTCTGGTGCGGGCGGGTCAACAGATCACCGCGGGGGAAAGCCTGAGCGAGACCTTCCAGAACCTGGGTGTTTTCCCGCCGCTCGTCATTCGCATGCTGCGGGTGGGCGAGAACACCGGCGCGCTCGACAGCGCGCTCATGAACATCACCTATTTCTACAACCGGGACGTCAAGGAATCGGTGGACAGGGCACAGAAAATGCTGGGTCCGGCAATGACCCTCGTGCTGGGTGGACTGCTCGGCTTCGTCGTCTGGGCCGTGCTGGGGCCGGTGTATGATATCTTAGGGAAGATCAAGTTTTAACGCATTGATTCGTGGATACTAAATGGCGAATCGTGACGATATGCCGCGGTCCGGGGGACCAGACCCCTTACCATTCACCATTCACGACGCGCGGAACCTGAATGGCTGACAAGCTCCTCATCGGCGTCTCGGCGCCAGTCGTCACGGCCGCGCACTGGCGCGGCGGGAGGATCGCCGAGTGCCTGACCTTCGCCAATGACGAAGGCGGCCAGGCGGACTTCAAGGAGTACCTCGCCCGGCTCGTCGACATGCCCGCCTACATCACGGTGGACGCCGTCGAGGAGGATTACCGCTTCGAGACCCTGCCGCACGCGTTCGGCAGCGACCGCGCGGAAATGGTCTCCCGCAAGCTCAAGCAGCACTACCGCAATACGCAGTATATGGCCGCCACGCCGCTCGGCCGCGACCCGGGCAAGCGGCGCGACGACCGTTATCTCTTCTCGGCGCTCACCAACTCGGAGCTGATCGCGGACTGGCTGCAGGCAGTGACCGCGCGCGGGATGCCGATCGCGGGGATCTACCTGCTGCCGATGGTAAGTGCGGAACTGCTCGGCAGGCTCGACGTGAAGGCGACCAACCTGCTGCTGGTCGCGCAGCATGCCACGGGACTGCGGCTCACCTTCTTCCGCGACCGCCAGTTCCGCCTGAGCCGGCTGACGCGCGGGGATGGCGGCAGGCCCGAGAACCGGACTCGCTACTTCATCGAAGAGATTTCCAATACGCGGCTCTACCTGCACGCGCTGCGCACGATGACGCTCGACGAGCACCTCGCGGTGCTGCTGATCGACCGCGGCGACGAGCTGCAGGAGGAGGCTGCGGGAATCGCGCGCGACAACCCGAGCCTGGAGTGCGCGCGCATCGGCCGCGGCGAGCTCTCGAGCCGCCTCGGCCTCGACAATGCGCTGCTCGATGCTTCGCCCTATTCGATCTACCTCCACCTGCTCGGGCTGAAGACGCCGCCCAGCAACCTCGCGCCGGCAAGCGCGATGGTGGGCTACAGGCGCTATCAGGCGCGGCGTGCGATTTATGCAGGCTGCGGCGCGCTGGCGGCCGCGGCCGCCGTGTGGACCGGCACGAATCTCTACAACACGGTGAAGCTCAATTGGGATCGGGAGGACGCCGCGCGCCAGACTGGGGTGCTGGCCGCCCAGTACCAGGAGATCACGCGCCAGTTTCCGCAGGCCCCGACCTCGGCCGAGAACCTGAAAAAGACGGTCGAGATCTCGCAGCAGCTCCAAGCGACCGCCCATTCGCCCCAAAAAGTAATGGCGCTTCTGGGCCGTGCGCTGGACCGGAGCCCCGCCATCATCATCCGGGAATTGACCTGGAAGTACGGTATCGCGGAAATTCCTGTCGAGGGCTCGGGAGGCCGTCAGGCCACTCCGCCCGATCGGACGCCAGTTACCTCGGTGCCCGTCGGGCAGCGCAAGGAGAGCGCGCTCATCGATGGCGAGGTCCGGCCGTTCCGCGGCGATTACCGCAGCGCCATCGACACCATCAACGGTTTCGCCGACCGGCTGCGCGACGAGCCGGAAGTCGCCGAGGCGAGGGTGGTAAAGCTTCCCCTCAACGTCAGTCCCTCGCTGTCCCTCTCGGGCAACACGCTCGACAACCCCGAGCAGGGCGGCACGGCGGAATTCAAACTGCTGCTAGTCCTCACGCCCGCAAGATGAACCAAGCCGACCTCCAGGCGTTGCGAAACCCGCTCCTCGCGCTCGCGGCCGTGGCGCTGATCGGAGCGCTGGCCGTCTACTATTCCGGGCGCCTGATGATTTCGGCGCGCCAGCTCCTCGCACAGCAACAGGTCCAACTCAAGGATGCGCAGACCCGCCTTCAGAGATCGGGGGACGAAAAGGACGTCATCGTGCGCTATATCGGCGGCTTCCGCCAGCTGGAGCGCACCGGGTTTGTAGGCGACGAGCAGCGCATCAACTGGCTCGACGGACTGCGGCTCGCCAACCAGCAGGCGGACCTGTTTGGGGTGGATTACCAGATCGGGGCACAGAAACCCTACGCATTCGCTTCCGAATTCAGTCCCGGGGCGCTCGCGCTGAATGAATCGACCATGCGCGTCAGGTTCCGCCTGCTGCATGAAGGGGACCTGGGGCGATTCTTCGATGCGCTCGCGCGCCAGGGCACCGGGATCTTCACCATCGACCAGTGCCAGCTGCGGCGCATCGACACCGGCGGCGTGATCCGCTACCAGCCGAACGTCAGCGCAGAATGCGACCTTTCGTGGATTACCGTGAAAGTGGGCGCGGGCGGAGCGCAGAAAAAACCGTGACGGGTGACCCTTCGACCCTTCGATCCTTCGACAGGCTCAGGACAGGCCTGCTCAGGACATGCCTACTCAGGACAGGCTCGTGATGCGTGACTGGAAAATAAGCCTCGTTGTATGCTGTGCGCTTGCCGCAGCGGCGATGTCGGTGCCGGCGTCCGCCCAGGAACGGCTCGGCCGGCTGTTTTTCACCCCTGCGCAGCGCGCGTCGCTCGACGTCGCGCGCAGCCAGCGCGCGCGCGCCGCAGTCGCCACCGAGAAATCCGAGCAGGACGCCACGCCGGTCCCGCAGACCATCACCTACAGTGGTGTCCTGCGCCGCAGCGACGGCAAGACCACCGTCTGGATCAACAACCAGCCCGTGCACGACCGGGAGTCGGCGGGCGCCGCCGCGATCGTCGGGCGTGTCAGGCCAGACGGCAGCGTCACGCTGCAGGTGCCCCAGACCGGCCGCAGCGTCAGCCTCAAGCCCGGACAAAGTGTCGAGCTGCTGTCGGGCGCCGTCGAGGAAGCCTATTCGCGCCGGTTCGAAGCCTCCAAGCCCGAGCCCAAGCCGGCGGCCAAACCGGCGGCCAAGGCTGCGGACGCCAAGTCCGCCAAGCCCCCCGCGCCCGACCGCGCCGCGGAGCGGGAACGCGAGGAACGCGAATCCCAGCGCCTGGAAGACGCCATCTCGCGGGCGCTCACGGAGACGGCAAGCGCCCGGCCAGGCGCTGCACCGGTCCCCGCAGTCCCGGCGAAACCGTAACTGCAATGTCCTTCGATTCGCGTCGCGCACGCCCTTCCCGCCGTCGTTTCCAGCGCGGGCAGGCGGCGCTGATGGTGGTGATGCTGGTCGGAATAGCGGCCGTGCTGCTGGTCTACGGCATGGTCGATACCACCTCAGCCGCCCTCCGGCGCGACCAGGATACAGCGGCGTTGCTCGCGCAAGCCAAGCAGGCGCTGATCGGGCGAGCCGTTGCGGACAGCACCCGGCCGGGCTCGCTGCCCTGCCCCGATATCGATGATGACGGCAGCGCCGAGTCCACGGTTGCCTACGGCGGAGTCTGCCCGAATTACATCGGCAGGCTGCCATGGAAGACTCTCGGGCTGCCGGATCTGCGGGACGCAAGCGGCGAGCGTCTCTGGTATGCCCTGTTCCCGGCGTTTCGCGACCATTCGTCGGCCGGGATGCTCGACGTCGACACCAAGGGCGGCCTCACCGTTTATCAAGACAGCTCCGCGACCGTGGTTACCCTCCAAGCGGTAGCCGTCATCTTCGCGCCGGGGCTGGTGATTGCGGGCCAAAACCGCGATCCAGCCAGCGCGAATAACCCGGCGAACTACCTCGACGCGACGGGTGGCGTCAACAATGCGATCGCCGGCGGCCCGTTCATCGGCGCGCAGCCCTCGAGTACATTCAACGACAAACTTCTCGTCATCACGACAGCGGATTTGATGCCGCCGGTCGAGCGACGCGTTGCCCGGGAGATGCTTGCGCTGCTGCAGAGCTACCGCTCATTGAGCGCGTGCGCCTGCTACCCGTGGGCATCCAACGATTTCGACGACGACAGCGTCACCGGCCGGTTTCGTGGCATGGTTCCGATCGAAGATGCTTTGCCGGAATCATGGGGGTCGCTGGGACTCACCGTCCCGCCCTGGATAATCGGGACCAACGAATGGGGAAAACGTTTCTATTATGCTATCGCGCCCAACGAATCGGAGAACAAGACGGGAGGCACGCTCACGGTTGATGGCGCCGCCAAGAATCTAGTGCTGATCACCACAGGTCCTGCCGGCGCAAGCCGTCCCAGCTCCAACTTGTCCGACTATGTGGACGACGCCGAAAACAGCGACGGCGACAACACATTTCAGACGCCCTCGTCTCCTGCGTATGCGCGCGACCGGCTCTACACCATCCCCTAGAATGTTGTCGAACTCTTGCGCCCGTAAGATCCCGACCAACACCTTTACAGACGAATCGACGGCCAATCCGCCATGATTTCCACCCTGCCCGATCACCCGCACAGTTCCGTGAGGAACTTTTTAGCGTGGACTTCCCGCGGTTCGTCGAAAGATCTTGTCTCGGGAATTTTCCGCGCCGGGTCGCGGCAGATTTCTCGAGGCTTCACGCTGGTCGAGATCGCGATCGCCGTATTCATCATCGCACTTCTGCTCGGCAGCATCCTGGTTCCGCTTACTACCCAGGTCGAGCAGCGCCAGGTGAGCGAGACGCAGAAGATGCTGGAGGACATCAAGGAGGCACTGGTCGGCCACGCCGTGGCCAAGGGATATTTTCCGTGCACTGACAAGACTTCGGGCGCGACCACCGGCCCCAATGACACGCCCAATGACGGGGTCGAGGATATCAACACGGCGACGGGAGTCTGCATCAGCAGCGCGGCGGGCAACGTGCCGTGGCAGACCCTCGGACTCGGCGCGGCTGACCCCTGGGGCAATCGTTTCCGCTACCGCGTGGATACCAACTACTCGCGGCGCTCGCCCGCGACTCCATTCAATCTGACTACTGCGGCCGGACTTGTCGTCTGCTCAACCTGGTCGGGGTGCCCGGGGACGAGCTCGGTGCGGCTCACGCCCGCCAGTCCGGATGCCGCGGTCGCGGTGATCATTTCGCACGGCAAGAATGGACTCGGCGCCATGAGTGCGCAAACCGGCGCCTTGAACCCCACGCCGAGCAGCTTTGACGAAACGGGCAATTACTCCGGTGGTCCCTTCGTGAGCCGCATCCACACTCCGGTGGGTTCCACGCCTGGAGAATTCGACGACGTGGTGACCTGGCTCGGCAAGTACACGCTCTACAATCGCATGGTCGCCGCCGGCAAGCTGCCCTAAGTTTCCTCCCCTTCCCGCGTCAGCACGAAGCACACCATTCCAGGCTGGTTGGAGGCGAGCGCGAGGCGGTAGCCGAGCTGGGCCGCCTGCTTCGCGGAATGGTAGAGCCCCACGCCGAGCCCGCTCGGGGAGGGCACCGGCGCTTCGAACAGCTGCATTTCGGTGCTCTTCGCGATCGCGGCGCCATTGTCGCAGACCGTCAGCGTGCCGCCGCGCGCCACAGAAAGCGTCACCCGCACCTGAAGGCCCGTGCCGGCAGCCGACTTGTTGACGGCATTCTCGATCAGATTGTCGGCAACGCTGTCGAACAGTTCCGCGGGCAGGTTCAGGTCGCGCGGCGCGCCGTCCATCTGAAAATGGATATTGCGCCCGGCATGGCGCTGGACCAGGCCCTCCCACCAGACCGCGGCACCCACGCGCGTCGGATCTGCCTGCTGCGGCGAGCGCAGCTTATCGAGCGTCGCGTTCAAGCGCTGGGTGATCTGCGGCAGCTGCCGCTGCATCAGCGCCTGCAGCCCCTGCGCCTGCTGCTCGCTGCTGCTGTCCACCGCCGCGCACAGCGAGCGCAGCGACTGCAGAAGGTTCTTGACGTCGTGCGTGAGCCGCGCGCCGGTCTCGTAGATAGCCTGGGTGTAAGCGCTCTGGCGCTGGACCTGCTCGCGGCGCTTTGCCTCGTAGAAGTGCCCGACCATCTGCGTGAGGAGCTTCAAGTGGAGCAGCACCGCCGGCGACAGCGACCAGCGCGTATAGATCCTGAGCCGCAGGTCCTGGAACGAAAATTCCGCGGAGTAGCCCGACTTGACGCCGTACTCGCCCTGGCCGAGGCGCGTTTCCCAGCGCAGCCCCGTCACCCAGGGCAGGTCGAGGATGTTCTCGAGGGACAGCGCGAGAAAGCGTTGCGGCTGGGTCTCCTGCTCGGCGAACTCCGCCAGGCGTTGCACCCAGCGCTCGAACGGCAGTCCCAGGCTCAGGAGATACTGCGAGAGGATATGGCCGAGGCCGGCGAAGCCGCCGCGCGGATTCCACAACCAGGATAGCGCCATCAGCACCACGGCGATCGCGAACAGCGTTTGTGCGAGGGCGAGGGGATAGTTGCCATGGCTCACCTGCTTGACGACGAAGCTCCCCAGGACCAGCGCGGCGACCAGCAAAAACAGGATCACGCTGTAGAACAGATCGACGGCCAGCGGTACCGTGCTCCGGCTCGACTCGACCTGCGTCAGCAGGATCGCGATCGGAAATACGGGCAGCCCGTACTGCACCAGCAGCACCGGCAGCAGGGATGGATGTGACTGCAGCAACGCGGGCCACGCCGCCACGCCATGCTGCGCCAGCCGGGCCGTCGCGTCCTCGATCGTCTGGTCGGCGAACAGGTGGGGCACCACCCACATCAGCAGCATCGACAGCAGATAAAGCGCGGCGAGCATCGACACCGTGCGCTGCCGCCGCTGGGCGATCCCGGGCACGGAGCCGCCGATCAGTCCGAACAGCACCGCCAGCCAGGCCGCCATCAGCCACCAGGTAGTCCATGCCGCGAGCAGAAAACCGACGATGACCACCAGGAAAACGTAGCGCGACTCGATGTCCACCTCGCCCCGCCATACCGGCTGCCACAACAGGAACAGACCGAAATGCGCCAGCAGGAGCGCGCGCGACCACCAGTCGGTGATTCCCCACGCGAGCGATGCGTGGAGCGCGAGCAGCATCAGGCCGAGCCACCACTGCGGGCGCACGGCGACGCGGAATTGCGTGGCGGCGACTTCGCTCACGCAGGCGCCCGCGCGCAGCCTGCGCGGCGGGCGGTTTCGCTATACTGTCGGCGGATTTGCATCGGAGCTCGAAGCGTAAGCCGCGGCCGCTGCCGGACACAGCTATTGTGGCATGGATTCCAGAATCGCAGCCATTGCGCGCTACACGTTGCTTGAGGCGCTGCGCACCCGCCTGGCAGCGCTGGTTTTGATCACGCTGCTGCTCCTGCTGGCCGCCAGCTTTTTCGTCGAGACGATATCGGTCACGGAGGGCGAGAGGTTCCAGGCCGGCTTCTACGCCGCGAGCATGCGGCTCGCAGCCGTCTTCATCGCGGCCGTCTACGTCCTGGTGAGCATCACGCGCGAGTTCAACGACAAGAATCTCGACGTGCTGCTCGCGCTCGATTTGCCGCGCTCCCATTATGTCCTGGGCAAGCTCGCCGGCTTCCTCGCGATCGCCGTGCTGATCGCTGCCGCGGCCTCGCTGCCGCTCGCGTGGCTCGCCCCCGCGCCCGCCGTGTTGCAATGGGCGGGTTCGCTCGCGGCGGAACTCGCGATCGTCGTGGCGTTTGCGCTGTTCTGCGTCGTCACCTTCAACCAGCTCACGCCAGCGGCAAGCTTCGTCCTGGCCTTCTATGCCCTCGGCCGCGCGCTCACCGCGATACGCCTCATGAGCGCGCATCCGCTGACCGGTGCCGACACCTTCTCGCATCAGGCTATCCAGTTCATGGTGGACGCGCTGGCGCTGGTCATGCCCGCGCTGGACATGTGGACCCAGACCGCGTGGCTGGTCAATCAGCCCGCTCCGTGGTCCGCCCTGCTCGAACTGGCGGGGTTGAGCGCGCTCTACGTCGCGTTGCTCGCCGGGGCTACGATGTTCGATTTCTACAGGAAGAACTTCTGAGGGGATCTCTCAAGCATTCCTGATGGCCCGCGAAACGAAGCATCGCCAGGAACGCGCGATCAGCGAGGTGCCGCGCTGGGTGCTGGCCCTGCTCGTCGCCGCGTTTTGCGCGCAGGTGACGTGGCAGGCGCTGCAGCCCCGTCCCAACGCGCGTGCCGAGGCGCTTGGTGTACCGCCTGCGCCCGCGCTGCTGCGGCCGCTCGCGCTGGGAGAGTCCATTGCGGCGGCCCAGCTCCTCACGCTTTACCTCCAGGCGTTCGACAACCAGCCGGGCGTGAGCATCCCGTTCCTCGAGCTGGACTATGCGCGCGTCATCGCCTGGCTCGCGACGATACTCGAGCTCGACCCCGTCGGGCAGTATCCCCTGCTGATGGCATCGCAGATCTACTCCCAGGTGCCGGACGCGGCAAAGCAACGCCGGATGTGCGAGTTCGTGCGCGACCAGTTCGATCGTGACCCCAACCGGCGCTGGCGCTGGCTTGCCCACTGTGCCATTCTGGCGAAGCACCGATTCGGCGACGTGCGCCTCGCGCTTTCCTACGCCGAGGCCATCGCGCAGGGCGCGAGTCACGCCTCCAACTGGGCGCGCCAGATGCGCATATTCATACTTGAGGACCTGGGGGAGCTCGAGGCCGCGAAGGTGCTGCTAGGGGGCCTGCTCGCGAGCGGCGAAGTCTCGGAGCCCAAGGAGGTCCAATTCCTGATGGGGCGGTTGAAAGAGCTTGAAGCTGCCGGAAAAGCGTCATCGCCGCCGGGAATTCGACAGCCGAAGCCCTGACCTTAAAAATATTTCCTTATCTTTCAAATACTAAACCGATCAACCTCATCCAATTCTCCCCTGGCACATGCCTCGAAAAATGTCGTTATTACATGGGGTTGTAAGATAAACCTCATGACCCGTGATATATTTCACGCCGGAGTTGGAACTGTGGAGGAACGCGCGTCTCGGCCGTGGATTAATTGGCACGGGACTTGCGTAATCCGTCCCCACCGGGGCTATCGGAGGAAATGCGCCATGCGTAAGCAAACCGGCTTCACCCTGATCGAGATCGCGATCGTGCTCGTGATCATCGGCCTTCTGCTGGGCGGCGTGCTGAAGGGCCAGGAGCTGATCACCAGCGCCCGCGTGCGCAACCTCATCTCCCAGCAGGACGGCGTCAAGGCCGCCTACTTCGGCTTCCTCGACCGCTTCCGCGCCCTGCCCGGCGACTACAGCCAGGCCGTAGCCAATATCGCGCTCGTGACCACCAACGGGAATGGCAACGGCCAGATCCGCTCGATTGCCGCGGGCGATGTGGCAGACGAGTTCATCCTGGTGTGGGAGCACCTCTCGCGAGCGGGCTTCATCAACGGCAGTTATACCTACGCCGCGGGCGCCGAGTCCCCCGCGTCCGCGCCGACCAACCCTTATGCCCGCTACATCCAGGTGATCCAGGACGCCGTCTACGGTGCCGGCGGTGGAGCCGTGCGCCACAACATCAAGACCGGCAACCAGATATCGTCTGAAATCCTGGCCGAAATCGATCGCAAGGTCGATGACGGTAATCCCGTGCTGGGCGTGTTCCAGTTTTCGACCTACCCCGGCGGCACCGGGGCTTCTGCTGGTATCGCACCAACAGGCCCCGGCGCGGGCACGTGCTATACCGGCACGACCTGGACCGCACCCACAGTCCCCAATTGCGGCGGGGCGAGCCTGCTCTAAGGAAAATCCCGCAGGCTTATCGGAGAAAAGCCCGCGGACCCGCGGGCTTTCTTATCCCTGCAACAGCCTGATCTCGGCCGCAGCGAGCTCCTGCTCGGCGCCGAGCAGCACCAGCACATCGCCCTCTTCGATCCGGGTATCCGGCTCGGGCGCCACCCCGCGGATGTTGCGCCGGCGGACCGCGGTCACCTCGACGCCGATTGCTTCCAGGCCAATTGCGCCGAGCGTCCTGCCCACCGCCGCTGCGCCCGGCGCGATCGTGACCGAGTGCAACCGCGGCTGTTCCGCCTCGCTCCCGCTGCCCGTTTCGTCGGTGATCCCGCGGAAAAATCCGCGGAACAGGCTGTAGCGCTGCTCCCGCGTCTCGCGAATGCGCGCAAGCACACGGTTGAGCGGCACCCCCAGCAGCATCAGCGCGGTCGAGGCGAGTATGAGGCTCCCCTCCATGACCTCGGCGACGACCTCCGCCGCGCCGGCTACCTTCAGGCGGTCGATGTCGGAGTCGTCGCGCGTGCGCACCACCACCGGCAGCTCCGGCCGCAGCTCCCGCACGTGGCCGAGGATGCGCAGCGCGGAGGCCGTATCCGCGTAAGTGATCGCGAGCGCCTTCGCCCGCAGCAGCCCCGCCGCGACCAGCACCTCGCGGCGCGCGGCATCCCCGAACACCACGCTCTCGCCCGCCGCCGCCGCCTCGCGGATGCGCTGCGGATCGACGTCGAGCGCGATGAACGGGATCGATTCCTGCTCCAGCAGCCGCGCCAGGTTCTGCCCGCTGCGCCCGTAGCCGCAGATGACCACATGCTGTTCGGCGGCCATGGACTGCACCGCGATGTTGTGGAGTTGCATCGCCCGGTGCACCCAGTCGGAGCGCACCCAGCCGCGGGCAACGCGCTCGCTGTGCTCAACGAGAAAGGGCGTCGCCATCATGGACAGCAGCATCGCGGCGAGCACCGGCTGCATGATCTCGCCGGTCACCAGCCCGAGACCATGGGACTGGGCCAGCAGCACGAAGCCGAACTCCCCGCATGCGGCGAGCGCCAGCCCCACGCGCAGCGCCACCGTAACGTCGGCGCCGAACGCGAGACTCAGGCCGATGATGACTGACGCCTTCAGCACCAGCAACGCGGCCAGCAGCAGCATGATCCAGTGCGCCTGCCCGAGCACCAGCTGCAGGTCGAGCATCATGCCGATGGTGACGAAGAACAGCCCCAGAAGGACGTCGCGGAACGGCCGGATATCCACTTCCACCTGGTAGCGGTACTCGGTCTCGGAGATGAGCGCCCCGGCAAGGAAGGCGCCGAGCGCGAGGGACAGCCCCGCGAGCTCGGTTGCGTAGGCAAGCCCGAGCGTGATCAGAAGCACGTTGAGCACGAAGAGCTCGGCGGACTTCTGCCGCGCGATGAGATGGAACCAGCCACGCATCAGCCGCTGGCCAAGGAAGAGCAGCAACGCCAGCACTGCCGCCGCCTTGGCGAACGCAAGCCCGAGGTTAACCGCGAGCGTCTCCGCGCCGGCCGCGAGCGCCGGTGCAATGATCAGCAGCGGCACCACCGCGAGGTCCTGCGCGAGCAGGATGCCGATGATTCTCCGGCCATGCGACGAGTTGAGCTCGAGGCGCTCGGCGAGCAGCTTGGCGAGGATCGCGGTGGATGACATCGCCACTACGCCGCCGAGCACCAATCCCGCCCGCCACTCGACGCCGAGCGCGGCGGCAGCCGTCCATACGAGCAGGAGGGTCACAACCACCTGGACGGCACCCAGGCCGAACACGATGCGGCGCATGGTGACGAGCTTGGGCAAGCTGAATTCCAGACCGATGCTGAACATCAGGAACACCACGCCGATCTCGGCCAGCTGGCGCACCGCCACCGTGTCGGGGATCCAGGCCAGCGCGTGCGGCCCGATCGCGACGCCGACGATCAGGTAGCCGAGCAGCGGCGGGAGCCGCAGCGACCGGAACACCACCACCACCAACACCGCGGTGGCGAGCAGTATCAGAACGGATTGCAGCAGCGAATGCATGAATGAATCATGCCTCATCGCATACGAATTGCAAGGCGAACGCGGCGGGAAACGCGTCTGATTCTGCTATACTTTCCCCGCAATGAAGACGGCATCGAGCAGCGCCGGCCGCGCTTCCCGTGACGACGCAGCGCTGGCCATCGCGCGCGAAGTGCTGGAGATCGAAGCCAAGGCCGTCGCCGACCTGATCGGCAAGCTCGACGGGCGCTTTGCCCAGGCGGTGGAGACCATCCTGAACTGCCGCGGCCGCGTCGTGGTGAGCGGCATGGGGAAGTCCGGGCACATCGCGCGCAAGATCGCATCCACCCTGGCGAGCACCGGCACCCCCGCGTACTTCGTCCACCCGGCGGAAGCGAGCCACGGCGATCTCGGCATGGTCGCGCGCGACGATGTTTTCATCGCACTCTCGAATTCCGGCGAAAGCGACGAGCTGCTGGCGATCATCCCGCTCATCAAGCGCCAGGGCGCGAAGCTCATCGCGATGACCGGCAACCCGCAGTCCGCGCTCGCGCGCGAGGCCGACGTCCACCTCTACGCCGGGGCGGAAAAGGAAGCCTGCCCGCTCAACCTGGCGCCGACCGCGAGCACGACCGCGGCCCTTGCCCTGGGCGACGCGCTCGCCCTTGCCCTGATGCAGGCGAAGGGATTTACCCGCGACGAGTTTGCGGCCGCGCATCCCGGCGGCATGCTCGGGCGGAGGCTCCTCACCCACGTTCGCGACGTGATGCGCACCGGGGAGAACGCCCCGCGCGTCGCGCACACCGCCACCGCCCTGGAGGGCATGCTCGAGGTCTCGCGAGGGAGGATGGGCATGACCGTCATACTGGACGGGGAAGGACGCGTCATCGGCATCTTCACCGACGGAGACCTGCGCCGCAGCCTGGAGAAGGGCGTGGACCTGCGCCTCACCCCCGTCACCAAGGTCATGACGCGGGGGCCGCGTACCATCGGCCCCGGGAAGCTTGCCGCGGAGGCGGTCGAGATCATGGAGCGCTTCAAGATCAACCAGCTGGTCGTGGTCGACGATGACGGAAAGCTGCTGGGCGCGCTCAACATGCACGATTTGTTCCGTGCCAAGGTGATCTAGTTTCGAGTTGCGAGTTTCCAGTTTCCAGTTTTGCTGCCGTGCCGAACGAGTGGTGCCGTTAACTCGAAACTGGAAACTCGAAACTGGAAACTGAATAATGCAGGACATCTACGAACGGGCGAGAAAGGTCCGGGTCGCCATCTTCGACGTCGACGGCGTGCTGACGGACGGCGCGCTCTACTACGCGGACTCGGGCAAGGAGCTGAAGGCGTTCAGCGTTCACGACGGCCATGGCATCAGGATGCTCA
Source organism: Betaproteobacteria bacterium (assembly GCA_020028375.1). GTDB lineage: Bacteria > Pseudomonadota > Gammaproteobacteria > Burkholderiales > SG8-41 > SG8-41. The sequence goes on from JAHZNX010000001.1 coordinate 15,752, forward strand.
AGGAATGCGGCGTGGCGGCTGCGATCATCAGCAGCCGCAGCTCCGGTGCCCTGGAAGCACGCGCGCGCAATCTCGGAATCGAGCTGCTGTTCCAGGGCGCCGCGGACAAGCTCGCCGCGTTCAGCGAGCTGCTCGGCCGCTGCGGCGTCGCCGCGGAGGCCTGCGCCTGCGTCGGCGACGATATCGTGGACGTTCCGGTGATGGAGCGCTGCGGATTGGCGGTGGCGGTACCCGACGCGCCGGCTGCGGTGCGCCGGCGGGCGCAATACGTCACCCGCGCCCGCGGCGGGCGCGGCGCGGTGCGCGAAATCTGCGAGATCATCCTGCACGCGCAGGGTTCCCGCCTTGCGCGGCCTGCCGGGTTCGCCGACCGGCGGGGTACGGGAACGCGGGGATGACGCGGAACCGGCTGACGGCCGTGGTGCCGTTGCTCCTTGCCGGCATGCTGGCGGCATTCACCCTCTGGCTCGACCGCTTCGCGCAGGGGCCGGCACGGGACCTGGTCGGCCCGAGCCGCCACGACCCCGACTTTATCGTGGAGAAGCTGACCGGCGTGCTCCTGGGCGAATCCGGGGCGGCGAGCTATTCCCTGACGGCCGCGAAAATGGTGCATTACCCGGACGACGACACCACGCTGCTCACATCGCCGAAGTTCGTCAGCTACGGCACGCCGAAGGCGCCCGTGACCGTCACCGCAAGCGAGGGCGTGGTGTCGGCCAAGGGCGACCATGTGTATTTCCAGGACGACGTCCGCGTCACGCGCGCCGCCTACGAGAACGCAAGCGAACTCGTGATGCGCACGAATTTCCTGCACGTGATTCCCGACCGCCATATCGCGCGCACGGACCGGTCGGTGATCGTGTCCGACGACGCCAACACGGTGACCGCAGAGGGCTTCGAGATGAACAGCGAAACACGCGTGATCAAGCTGCTGGCCAACGTGCGGGGCACCTATGACCCGAGCAAGTCACCGCGCGGCAGGCCCGGCCGCTGACCGGCGCCGCTTGTGCGCCGTCCGCAACCGGGCGCTGGCATGCTGCTTTCTGGCGGCGCTCGCCGCGCCGGCGGCTGCCGAGAAAGCCGATCGCGACAAGCCGGTCAACCTGGAGGCCGACAAGGTCACCATCGACGACGGCAAGCAGATTGCATTGTTCGAGGGAAACGTCGTGCTGACGCAAGGGACGCTCCAGATCCGCGGCGAGCGCATGCAGGTCAACCAGGACAAGGACGGCTTCCGGTACGGCACCACCTGGGGCAGCCCCGCCTACTTCAGGCAGAAGCGGGAGGGCTTCGACGAGTACATCGAGGGATGGGCCGAGCGCATCGAGTACGACGGCCGCGCCGAATCGATGCAGATGTTCAACCGGGCGCAGCTGAAGCGCGGCCAGGACGAGGTCCGCGGCAATTACATCTCCTACGACGCCAAGTCCGAGTTTTTCCAGGTCACCGGCGGCGGCACGGGCGCGGGACCGAACGGTCCCGACAGCCGGGTGCGGGCGGTGATCCAGCCCAAGTCCAAGGACAAGCCGGCGGCGAGCCCGCCGGTAAGCCTCAAACCCGCAGAATCCATCACCGCGCCTCGTGAAGAAACCGGGACCCGCAGAAAATAGGATTGCGGACGACGCGAGCCGTGCCGCAACCGCGGGCGTCGCCTCCGCAAAGCCGGGCAACGAGCTTCGCGCCGAACGCCTGAGGAAGCGTTACCGCTCGCGCGTCGTGGTGCAGAACGTTTCCCTGGAGGTGCGAAGCGGCGAGGTCATCGGCCTGCTGGGACCCAACGGCGCCGGCAAGACCACCTGCTTCTACATGATGGTCGGCCTGGTGCCGATGGACGGCGGCGAACTCTTTCTCGACGGCACCCGGCTGACCCATGCGCCGATGCACCGGCGGGCGCGCCTCGGCCTGGCCTACCTGCCGCAGGAGGCTTCCATCTTCCGGCGGCTCTCGGTCGCCGAGAACGTGCAGGCGGTGCTGGAACTGCACAACAGCGATCCCGACGCGATCCGCGACAAGCTGGACGACCTCCTGCGCGATCTCAACGTCAGCCATCTGCGGGCGAGCCTCGCGGTGAGCCTCTCGGGCGGGGAACGTCGTCGCGTGGAGATCGCGCGCGCCCTCGCCGGGGAGCCGCGCTTCATCCTGCTCGACGAGCCCTTCGCCGGGGTAGACCCGATCGCCGTGCTGGATATCCAGAAGATCATCGGGTTTCTCAAGTCGCGCGGGATCGGTGTCTTGATCACCGACCACAACGTGAGGGAGACGCTCGGCATCTGCGATCGCGCCTACATCATCAACGACGGCACCGTGCTCGCTTCCGGCAAGCCGGAAGAAATCGTTTATAATGAAAGTGTAAGAAAGGTTTATCTAGGAGAGCATTTCCGCCTCTAGGCCCGTCCCGGCGGTGCGCTCCCGCTGGCCAACCGGTATCGAGGGAAATCCGACCTTGCGGCTATGCGCTGGAACGCGTTAGATACTTGCATAAGCGCATGAAGCATTCACTCCAGCTCCGGCTGTCCCAGCACCTCACGCTCACGCCGCAGCTGCAGCAGTCGATCCGCCTGCTGCAACTCTCGACGCTAGAGCTCAACCAGGAGCTCGAGCGCATCCTCCAGGAAAATCCGCTGCTCGAGCGCGAAGACGACGCGCGCGAGGCTCCCGCTTCCGCCGAAACGGTCGTACGAACCGCGGAAACGGCGCCAGTGCCCGAGGCCGCGGAGTCCGACGCGTCCGCCGCCGAGACCGACGGCGGCGAGGCAGCCGCGCTCGACGACGCCCCGCTTCCCGGCTTCCGCGACGACGGCGAGGAAAGCGAGCAGCAGCAGATCGCCGCCGAAGCTCCGACGCTGCGGGCGCACCTGCTGTCGCAGATCTCGCTCAAGAATCTCTCTGCACGGGATCACCAGCTGGTCGCCCTGCTGATCGATTCGCTGGACGACGAGGGCTACCTCACGCAGAGCCTGGAGGAGATTGCCGCGCTCCTGCCCGCGGAGCTCGAGGTCGACCTCGACGAGCTGCAGATCGCGCTGAAGCACCTCCAGCACCTCGATCCGGCGGGGGTCGGCGCGCGCAGCCTGGGCGAATGCCTGGCGCTGCAGCTCGCCGCCCTGCCACGGGACACGCCCCATCGCGCCGAGGCGCTGGAGACGGCGAAGAATCATCTCGAAACACTGGCGGCGCGTGATTTCACCCGGCTGAAAAAGCTGTTGCGCTGCGATGACGCGGCGCTGCGGGCGGCGCAGAAACTGATCACCCGCTTGAACCCCAGGCCGGGCCGCAACTTCGCATCCGATGAAACGCGCTACGTGGTGTCCGACGTGATCGTGAAAAAGGTCAAGGGGGTCTGGCTTTCCTCCCTCAACCCGGACGCGATGCCACGGCTGCGCATCAACCGCCTCTACGCCGAGATCCTGCAGCGCAACCGCAATGCCGGCTCCCAGCAGCTCGCGAGCCAGCTGCAGGAGGCGAAGTGGCTGATCAAGAACGTGCAGCAGCGCTTTGAAACCATCCTGCGCGTGTCGCAGGCGATCGTGGACCGGCAGCGGAATTTCCTCGAGCACGGCGAGGTGGCGATGCGCCCGCTGGTGTTGCGCGAGATCGCGGACACGCTCGACCTGCACGAATCCACCGTGTCGCGCGTCACGACCCAGAAGTACATGCACACTCCGCGCGGCATCTTCGAGCTCAAGTATTTCTTCGGCAGCCACGTCACCACCGAAGCCGGCGGCGCCGCGTCGAGCACCGCGATCCGCGCCCTCATCAAGCAGCTGGTCGCGGCGGAGAATGCGCGCCGGCCCTTGTCCGATGGACAGATTTCCGAGATCCTGTCGCAGCAGGGCATCATGATCGCCCGCCGCACGGTGGCCAAGTATCGTGAGACACTGCAGATACTTCCCGCCAACCTGAGAAAGAGCCTGTAGGAGCCCAGCATGAACCTGCACCTCACCGGGCACCATCTTGAAATCACGCCCCCCATCCGCGACTATGTCTCGAGCAAGCTCGCGCGCGTCACGCACCACTTCGACCATGTGATCGACGTCAACGTGATCCTCACGGTGGAGAAGCTGCTGCACCGGATCGAGGCCAACGTGCGCGTGCGCGGCAAGGACATCTTCTGCGAGAACGTGGACGCCGACATGTACGCCGCGATCGACGGACTGGTGGACAAGCTCGACCGCACGATCATCAAGCACAAGGAACGATCCCTCGAGCACCGCCACGACAGCGCGCCGCTCAAGCATCGCGGGGCGCGCTGACGGGCGCCCGGCGCCCACCTCGCTCCCGCGTCCTCCATGCCATGAGCCTCATCGCAAAGCTGCTCCCGCTGCAGAACGTCTTGCTGGACCTCGAGGCCGGCAGCAAGAAGCGCCTGTTCGAGCAGGTCGGCCTGCTGTTCGAGAACAACCACCAGATCGCGCGCAGCCTGGTTTTCGACAGCCTGTTCGCGCGGGAGAAGCTGGGGTCCACCGGACTCGGCCGCGGCATCGCCATCCCCCACGGCCGGGTGAAGGGCCTGAAGGACGCCCTCGGCGCGCTCGTGCGCACGCGGCAGCCGATCCCGTTCGACGCGCCCGACGGCCAGCCGGTGGAGATCATATTCGTGCTGCTGGTGCCGGACCGCGCCACCGACGTGCACCTGCAGATCCTGTCCGAGCTCGCCCAGATGTTCAGCGACAAGTCATTCCGCGAGCGGATGCGGGTCGCGACCACCGCTGCAGAGATGCACCAACTGATCACCCACTGGCAGCCCCATGGCGCAGGTCAGCATAGCCCGGTTGTTTGAGGACAACCGCGAAAAACTGGGGCTGGAGTGGGTCGCCGGGCGTGGCGGCGGCGCGAGGTCGCTCAATAGCGAGCTCACCAAGGATTCGTCGCGCGGGCTGATCGGGCACCTTAACTTCATCCATCCCAACCTGATCCAGGTGCTGGGGGGCTCCGAGGTCGCCCACCTCAACGGCCTCGACAGCGCGACCTGTCGCGCGCAGCTCGCCCGGACCGCAACCCAGGAGCTTGGCTGCTTCATCGTCGCGGGGGGCGAGTCGCCGCCGCAGCCCCTGGTGGATATCGCCGAGTCGAGCGCGACCGCCCTCTTCCGTTCGCCGGTGACGAGCGTCGAGCTGATGTGGATGCTGCGCCCCTATCTTGCGCGCGCACTCGCGGAGAGCGGCACCACCCATGGCGTCTTCCTCGACGTCCTCGGCATGGGCGTCCTCATCACGGGAGACTCGGGCGTGGGCAAGAGCGAGCTCGGGCTGGAGCTGATCAGCCGCGGCAGCGGGCTGATCGCCGATGATGTCGTCGAGCTCTACCGCATCGGCCCCGAGACGGTGGAAGGGCGCTGCCCGGCTTTGCTGAAGGACTTTCTTGAAGTGCGCGGCCTGGGCGTGCTCAACATCCGCACCATTTTCGGGGAGGCCGCGCTGCGCCCGCGCAAGAACCTGAAGCTCATCGTTCACCTGGAGAAGCCCGCCGCCACCGAAGGCGCCCCGCTCGAGCGGCTGCCGCTCAAGCCCGGCTCCGAGCCGATCATGGGCGTGGACATCCGCAAGGTCACGATACCGGTCGCGGCCGGCCGCAATCTCGCGGTGCTCGCCGAAGCGGCGGTGCGCAACTACGTGCTGCAGCTGCGCGGCTTCGACAGCACGCAGGAGTTCGTGAGCCGCCAGTCCGACAGCCTGAAGAAGCGTGACTCGTGACTCGTTTCTCGTTACTCGTTGGTCGCACGCAGGCACTGCCGACGCAAAGTTTCGCCTTTTCGAAGGACGAGTAACGAGCAACGAGTAACGCGGCTCATGCAGCTCATTCTGATCACCGGCCTCTCCGGCTCGGGCAAGAGCGTGGCGCTCAACGTGCTCGAGGACGCGGGTTTTTACTACGTAGACAACCTGCCCGCCCGGCTGCTGCCACAGACGGTAGGTTTCCTGGCGGGGGCTGGCCATCCCCGCGCCGCCCTGAGCATCGAGTTGCGTAGCGCAGAGGCTCTCGCAGAACTCCCGCGGCAGCTCGCCGACTTCCGAGCCCGCGGCCACGATGTCCGGGTGTTGTTTCTCGAGGCGAAGACCGACACGCTCATCAAGCGCTTTTCCGAGACGAGACGGCGCCACCCTCTTTCCGACGGCGGACGGACGTTGACCGAGTGCGTCGAGCGCGAGCGCGCGCTGCTGGCCGGGCTCGCGGACATCGCGAACCGAGTGGATACCAGCGATCTCGGGCCCAACACCCTGCGCAACTGGGTCAAGGATTTCGTCGGCGTTCCGGCCACCGGCCTCACGCTGCTGTTCGAGTCGTTCGGCTTCAAGCACGGCATCCCGCTCGATGCCGATCTGGTGTTCGACGTGCGCTGCCTGCCCAATCCCAACTACGATCCCCGCCTGCGCCCGCTGACCGGCCGCGACCGGCCGGTGGTCGACTTTCTTGCCGCCGACCCGTCGACGCGGAAGATGCTCGAGGACGTCCGGCGCTTCGTCGCCGACTGGCTGCCGGCGTTCGAGCGCGACAACCGCAGCTATCTCACCGTCGCCGTCGGCTGCACGGGCGGCCAGCATCGATCGGTCTACTTCGTCGAGACGCTCGCCGCCGGCTTCCAGCACCGCTCGCGGGTGCTGGTGCGGCATAGAGAGCTGGCGTGACGGCCGATCCCGTCCAGGAAATATTCGTTTTTCCGCTGAACACCGTCCTCTTCCCGGACGGGGTGCTGCCGCTCAAGGTGTTCGAGCAGCGCTACATCGAGATGACCAAGGCCTGTCTGCGCGATAACCGCCCGTTCGGCGTGTGCCTGATCCGCGAGGGGCGCGAGGTCGGCACGGCGGCGGTGCCGGAGCCGGTCGGCTGCTTTGCCGCCATCGAGAGCTGGGACATGCCGCAGCTCGGGCTGTTTCACCTCATCGCGCGCGGCGGCGGGCGTTTCCGCATCCGCGAGATGCGGGTCGCACCCAATCACCTGATCTCCGCCGCCGTCGAGCCGCTACCGCCCGATGACAGCGTGCACGACGTGGAACCCCTGTGCCGCAAGGTTTTGCAGGCGATCATCGAGAAAGTGGGCGCCGAGCGTTTTCCGTCGCCCGCGCGCCTGGACGACGCTGCGTGGGTTGGTTACCGGCTGGCCGAGGTGCTGCCGCTCGAAGCGCGCGCGAAGCAGGATCTCCTCGAGATGACCGACGCTGCGGCGCGGCTCGAACGCTTGCGCGCGGTGCTGGTCAAACAGGGTCTTACGGCCTGATGGCGCGTGACTCGTGACTGGTGACCGTGAGCCGCATCCCCGACTGCTTACTTCGTCGCTTGCGCATTGACGGGCTCCTGCTGGCCCTGGTGTTGCTCGCGGCTTCGTTTCCCGGCCACACGGCGCCGGCAGCCAGCGAACCGCTCAATCCGAGCCCGCACGCCATCGACATTCCCCCGTGGTTCCGGGAGACGTTCCTCGACTTCCGCGAAGACGTCCGCGAGGCGGCGAAGGCGGACCGGCGCCTGATGGTGTACTTCGGGCAGGATGGCTGCCCGTACTGCCGCGAGCTGATGCGCCTCAATTTCAGCGACAAGGCCATTGTCGACAAGACGCGCCGGCATTTCCACGCTCTCGCGCTCAATATCTGGGGCGACCGCGAGGCCACGTGGATCGACGGGAAGGCGTTCACCGAAAAAACGCTGGCGGCGTTCCTCAAGGTGCAGTTCACCCCCACGCTGCTGTTCCTCGACGAACAGGGCGGCGTGGTCTTGCGCATCAACGGCTACTACCCCCCGCACCAGTTCGACGCCGCCCTGGATTACGTCGCCGGCAAACACGAAAGGCGGATCGCCTTCGCCGAGTTTCTCAAGCAACAGGCGCGCAGGCCGGCGAGCGGTCGGCTCCACGACCAGCCGTTCTTTCTTCGGCCGCCGCTCAACCTCGAGCGCTCGCGCGGGCCCGGAACGCGTCCGCTTGCCGTGCTCTTCGAGCAGAAGCATTGCGCCGCGTGCGACGAGCTGCACCAGCAGGGCTTCGCGAACCCGGATGCGCGCGCCTTGATTCGCCGGTTTGACGTGGCGCGGCTGGAGCTGTTCGGGGCGGAGCGTCTCGTCACGCCGGGCGGCCGGTCGCTCACGGCCGAGCAGTGGGGACGGGAGCTGAAGATCGCCTATACGCCGACCCTCGTCTTCTTCGACGCGAAGGGCGCAGAAGTGTTTCGCATCGAGGCCTATCTCAGACCCTTTCACGTCGCGTCCGGCCTCGACTACGTTGCAAGCGGGGCGTACCGAGCCGAGCCGAGCTTCCAGCGCTACATCCAGGGGCGCGCGGAGAAAATCCGCGCCGCGGGGGGCCGAGTCGATCTTTGGTGATGCGTGAATTCCGGAGGGAAGGAAAGCAAGAGGCCGAATCACGACTCACGGGTCACGGGTCACGAATCACGCGTTCATAGCGTTGCGAGGATGCGCCGGACCGGCGCCGGGATGGCCGCGCTGCGCGCCTCTTCCAGCGGCAGCCAGATCACGCCCGGCTCGGCCGCCTCGGGCACGAGCGCCGATACCCGCAGGCGCAGCGGCCGGATGTCGAGCTTGAAGTGGGTGAAGCCGTGGGCGATCTTCGGCAGTTCCTCGACTTCGAGGAGGTGGGCGCCGAACCGCTTGAGACAGCAGGCCTCGATATCGGACCTGCGCGCGGCTTCCGGCAGGCACCACATGCCCCCCCAGATTCCGGATGGCGGTCGCTTCTCCAGCAGAACTTCGCCGGCGCGCACCAGCACGAGCATGACGGTGCGCCTGTGCGGCAATTTCCTGTGCGGCCGCGGCGCCGGCACCTTGCCGGTCCAGCCGCGCTGGTAGGCGATACAACCGCCGTGCACCGGGCACACCGGGCAACGCGGTTTGCTGCGTGCGCACACAGTCGCACCGAGATCCATCAGCCCTTGCGTGTAGGCCTCGATGTTGCGCTGCGGCAGCAGTCGCTGCGATTCCCTCCACAGCGCCTCGGCGACCTTCTCGTGCCCGCCGTAGCCTTTCACGCCTCGATATCGCGCCAGCACTCGGCTGACGTTGCCATCCAGGATCGCCTGCCGTTTGCCAAACGCGAAAACGCAGATGGCGGCGGCCGTCGAGCGCCCCACCCCCGGCAGCGCCCCGATGTCCTCGAAGCGGCGGGGAAACCGCCCGCGGTGCTCCTCCGCGATCACCCGCGCCGCGCGGTGCAGGTTCCGCGCACGCGAGTAATAGCCGAGCCCGCTCCACAGTTGCAGCACTTCGTCGAGCGGCGCCGCCGCAAGCGCGGCGGCGTCCGGAAAGCGCGCGAGAAATCGCAGGTAATAGGGAATGACCGTCGCGACCTGGGTCTGCTGCAGCATGACCTCGGCGAGCCAGATCGCGTAGGGGTCGCGCGTGCCCTGCCAGGGGAGATCGTGGCGCCCGTGCTGCTTCTGCCACGCGACGAGTTTCGCTGCGAAGCTTGCCATCGATCGCCGCTGGTCGTGATCGGTGGCCGCCTTCAGCGGCCGAAGATGCCCCGCAGCGCGTCCCGCGTGCTGCCGGACTTCGCGGTATCCTTGCCAGTGTCCTCCTTCGCCGCGCCACCGCCGAGGCGCTTCTGCAGCTCGTCGGTCAGCCGCTGCTTCGCGGTTTCGGTCGCCGCCCTGCCGAAGTCGAGCTTGTAGGACGGCGCCGCGAGGGGACCGGAAATGCGCACCGGGACCGTCACGCCCCGGAGTTCCTCGAGCTCACGCCCGCCCTGCCCCTTGCTGGTGCCGACGATGGAAGCCTTGACGAGGTAGTTGAGGCTGTCCTCGCCGATGTTGATCTCCCCCTCGCCCCCCACGCGCAGCAGCGGCGACTTGATGTCCAGGTCGTTGTTGCGCGCGACGCCGTTCGCGATCCGGAACGTTGCGGTGAACTCGGAAAAATCCGTCCGCGCCTTGCTGTCGGCCGCCTGCGTCTGCTCGCCGCGAAGGGTGCCGAGCCTTGCCTTGGCGCTCCGGATCGAGCCCGCGATATCGATGCCTTTCAGCGCGCCGTCGGCGAGCTTGAGCGAGGCGGCTCCGTTCAGCGCCTTCTTCAGCGCGTTCACGGTATTGCCTTGCGATGTGACATCGGCCGCGACGTCGCCCTTGCCCTCGATGATGTCGCTGTCGGCCAGATCCTTGACGAGGGGCCCGATGCTGATGCCGTTGAACCGGTGCCGCACGGCAAACGTCGGCGTCGCCGGCGCGGCATTGATGGTGATCGCGCTCGCAAGCTTCCCCTGGTAGAAATCCGCCGTCACCGGATCGAGAGCAACCCGCCCGCCGTTCGCCTTGACCGCGAGCTGAACGTTGGTGCCTTTGACGTTGTTCGCCTTGAGCGCGCCGATCTTGAGCGCGCCGTCGGCGCGCAGCGCGCGCAGTCCGGACAGGTCGAAACGCTGCTCCGGTCCGTCCGCCGCCGGCTTCTGCTTTCCCCCGGCCGGCGCGCGCGCAAGGTAGCGATCCACGTCGAGCTGGTCCACCTCCACGTCGAAGTGAATTGCCGGCGCCGCAAACCCTTCGACACCGAGGCGCGCCTTGAAGCTGCTGTCGGCGAACTTGCCCGCGAGCTGGGCCTGCGCACGCTCCTTGGCCCCGTCGATGGTCGCACCGCCCGTCACCTTGAACGCGAGGTTCTTCAGGTCCGCCGCCGCTCCCTTCGCCTCCAGCGCGAGGTCCTCCAGCGCGACGGATCGCTGCCCGGGATTAAAGGTGAGCCGAGTTTTCAGCGCGGCCTGCAGGTCGAGCTTCGGTTTGTCGCCCTGCACATTGAACGAGAGATCGACGCGGCCCGGGACCCCGGGCGCAATCCGTGAGGTTTTGAGGTTCACCTTCGAAAGCGTGACCTTCGTCCCCGCCGCCTCGTCGGTATATGCGACCGTCGCGTTCTCGAGGTCCAGGCCCGCGACATCCACGTTGAAGTCCGGCCCCGCGCCCTTCGGGGCTGGCGCCGCCTTCGCGGCGGGCGCACCCGCGAGATCGTCCACGTTGAGCCGGCCGTCCCTTGCTTTCACGAGATTTGCGCGCAGCCCCCTTACCCGCACGGTGTCCACGACGGCCTGCCTCGACAGCAGCGGCAGCAGCTTCAGCGAGACGCGCAGCTCCTCCACGGCCGCAAATTCCGTCTCGCTTCCGCGCTCGGACAGCGAAACCTTGCCGATCTTCGCGCCGATGCTGGGCCAGAACGAGAGCCCGATGTCGCCTTCGAGCCTGAGGGTGCGTTGGGTCCGCTCCTTTACCTCCTGCACGATTCTCGGCTTGTACTGGTTGGGATCGAAGGTCGCGGCGATATACGCGAGGATGGCGCCGGCCACGATCACGAGCCCGGCGACGGCGAGCAATGCGTACTTGAGGATCTTCATGGATTGAATTTTACCGGCCGCTGACGCCGATCTCTGCGCGGAAAGCTACTCTTCCCTCAGGGGGGATGCTCGCGTGCCGGCGGGCGGGGTTTTTTTTGCCCTTGATTTTGTCCGGCACGCGAATACCATTCTGTGTGGACACTGGGGGTCGCCGGCAGTTGCAGCTTCTTGCCAGCTGCCGGGTAAAAATTCATGCGCATCAACAGGTTAGTTGGCGGGGCGCGATTCAGGGCCGACGCTCTACAAGCCGCCGGCCGGCGCCGGCGCGGCAGTCGTGGCTTTTACCACGAACGTGGGCTCCCGGGCCGGGCGGCGGGCTACGTGGCCGGGACACTGCTATGGCTGGCGATCCTGGCAACACCGGCGCTTGCCGATCCGCAGAGCGAGCTTGCCCAAGCGCGTCACGAACTCGCCATCAGCGAGCAGGTACTGGCACGGGTGACCGAGCGTGCAGAGGTCGCACGCTCGGATCCTGCGACGGGACCCGAGCAGCGCCAGCGCCTCGACGAATATGTCGCGCGCGTGCGGGACATGGTGGCTTCGAACCGCGAGCGGGTCCGGAATCTCTCCCAGGCGGTCGATTCCGCGCCTGGGGGCGCAGCGCCGGCAATGCCGGGGGACGGCAAGGCGCCGCTCGCGGCCACCCAGGCGGAAGAATTAGCGGCACTCGAAACCAGGCTGGGCGTTTCCCTCGCGGATTTCGACCAGCTTCTCCTCGAGGAGGCGCGCCGCGCCCGGACGCGGGGAGCCATCGGTGGGGCGGGATCCCCGGGAGGATCTGGCGGGGGTGCCGCCGCCGAAGGGCGGTCGAAGGGAGGAGGCGCCGGATCGAAGGCCCCTGATGTGGCTCGCTCAGGCAGCGGCAGCGGGACCACGCAGGGATCGGCCGGGGAGCCGGGTTCTCCGGGTGGCCGGATCGAAGGCGGCGCTCCCGGAGCCACGGGCACCACGGCGGCAAGGCCCCCCGATGTGGGCGACGGAGCCGACGATGACGTCGTCGCGCGTCAGATTCGCAAGCTGGCCGAATCGGAACCCGATCCGGCGCTGAGGGAAAAGCTGTGGGACGAGTACCGCAGATACAAGCAGGGCACCAAAGGATGAGCGCGGCGCGGCGCAGGTTCCGGTGGCTCGCCGCGGCGCTCGCGGCAGCCGGCCTGTCCGGCTGCGC